>NZ_RZOT01000715.1:0-2340 GCF_003999085.1 Mesorhizobium sp. M4A.F.Ca.ET.090.04.2.1 | reverse complement strand
CACCAATGGCGCCCGGCATGCCCCGCCGCCAGCCAAGCCAGTTTCCATAGACGATACGCTGATGCAGGAACTCGAGGTTTCGCTCGACGATTCACATGCGAGCAAACCGGCGGCGAAGGCGCCGTCATCGCTCGACGACGAAATGACGAAGCTACTCGGCGAACTTGCCAGCCAGAAGCGGTAGCAAAAGTCAAATCCGGCAACACGGATTGGGCATCGAGGAGGCACGGCCGCGCCCGCACAAAATGGCCGGTCGCCCGGCCATTAACGATTCCGGGACGATCGTTCGCGGGTCAGTCGTCGCGATAGACCTTCTCGCGGCGCTCGTGGCGCTCCTGCGCCTCGATCGACAGGGTCGCGATCGGACGCGCATCGAGCCGCTTCAGGGCAATCGGCTCGCCAGTCTCCTCGCAATAGCCGTAAGTGCCTTCATCGATGCGCTGGAGCGCGGAATCGATTTTCGAGATGAGCTTGCGCTGACGATCGCGGGCGCGGAGTTCAATGGCTCGGTCGGTTTCCGAGGAGGCGCGGTCGGCGAGGTCGGGATGGTTGGCGTTTTCCTGCTGCAGGATTTCGAGGGTTTCGCGCGCTTCGCGCAAAATGTCGTTCTTCCAGGCGACGAGCTTCATGCGAAAGTAGGATTTCTGCCGTTCGTTCATGAACGGCTCGTCTTCGGAGGGTACGTAATCGGCGGTAACGATGTCGTTCATTCGACTCACCCAACAACCCCAAATTTGGCGCCTATATATTCGCGCAGAGAAGCCTGCACAAGCGCAATCGGCGACCGTTTCACGCAAATGTAATATCGGGCTCACAGCTGACCATGATATCTTTATGCTTGCGGGCGGAACTCGAATTCATCCATGATTCGTTGTGGTTGAAGGCTATTGGCCATTGTGCGCCATGCCTTTCTCGTGGCTAATCCCATTGTGCCAACAAGGCATTTTGGGGGAGCGGTGAGCAAACTCTACCTGTTGAGACATGCCAAGGCCGGATGGGCGCTGCCCGGCGTACGCGACTTCGACCGTCCGCTCGATGCCTCCGGCATCGCCGAAGCCGAGGCGATCGGGGCAGCCATGCGCAGCCGCAACTACGTGCCCGACCTGACCCTTTGCTCCAACGCAAAACGGGCTCGCCAGACCCTGGAGGGACTGGCCGGCCAGACAGATACCGGGCGGGTGCTGTTCTTCGACACGCTCTACAGCGAGGACGCCGCCGGCTATCTCGCCATCATCCGCGACAATGGCGGGGCGGGCTCGCTTCTGGTCATCGGCCACAATCCGATGACGGAGGATCTCGCCATGGCGGTTTCGGGCGACGGCGAGGAAGCCGCGCGTGGCATGCTGAACCACGGTTTCCCCACCTCGGGCCTCGCCGTCGTGCGCTTTCCAGGCGATCTTGCCCATGCCGAGCAAGGCAGCGGCTATCTCGAGGCCTTTCTGACACCGGCCGATCTCTGAGACGCAAATTGGCGGCGCCATTCCAAACCGCCGCCTGAGTGCCTATATCGGGAACCGACCGGCCCTCAGAGAGCATGTTTTGGCATCATCGCTGACCACTTTCACCGACGAGGCGAAGATCGCTCTCGACACGCTCTCAGGGCGCGCCGCCGAGCTCTTTTCGCCGTCGCTGAGGCTGGGGGTCACCGGCCTTTCCCGCGCCGGCAAGACGGTGTTCATCTCTGCGCTTGTCCACAACCTGATCCATGGCGGGCGCCTGCCGCTGTTCGAAGCGCAGAAATCGGGGCGCATCGCGCGCGCCTTCCTCGAAGAGCAGCCCGACGATGCCGTTCCCCGCTTCCAGTACGAGGATCATGTCGCGGCGCTGGTCAACGACCGTGTCTGGCCAGACTCGACGCGCGCCATTTCCGAGCTCCGGCTGACCATCGAATACGAATCAGCTTCTGGCTGGAACCGTATGTTTTCGGCTGGAAAATTGTCGCTCGACATCGTCGACTACCCGGGCGAATGGCTGCTTGACCTGCCGCTGCTCGGCAAATCCTTCGCCGATTTCTCGCGCGAGGCGATGGAGATGGCGGCACTGCCCGTGCGCGCCGATCTTTCCGAGGGCTGGCGGACGCTCGCCGCTCAGATCGATCCCAACGCCGATGCCGACGAGATGACGGCGCGCCGGCTTGCCGAGGCCTTTTCGGCCTATCTCAAGGCGTGCAAGCTCGACGAGCGCGCGCTGTCGACCTTGCCGCCCGGCCGTTTCCTGATGCCCGGCGACCTCGACGGCTCGCCCGCGCTGACCTTCGCGCCGTTGCCGGCACTGGCCGAGCGGCGGCCCCGCCCCGGTTCGCTGCAGGCGATGATGGAGCGGCGCTACGAGGCCTACAAG
>NZ_RZOT01000714.1:0-2347 GCF_003999085.1 Mesorhizobium sp. M4A.F.Ca.ET.090.04.2.1 | reverse complement strand
CCCCACAACCAGTCGTCGTCGTTGAGGTTGGGGAAACCCGCGGATCCTTGGGCGCCTGAGCCGTGGCACTGCACACAATTGACCTTGAACGTCGCTCCGCCGGCCGCAACCGCGAATTCACGCAGCGCGTCATCAGCAGCGATCTCGGAGACGGTCTTCGCCTGGATGGCGGCGACATACTTGCCTTTTGCGGCTTCGGCAGCGGCCAACTCGTTCTTGACATCGTTGCGGCTGGAGTAGCCGAGCACGCCCCTTGTCGCCGAAGACAGCATTGGCCACGCCGGGTAGGCGATGGTGTAGCCGATCGCCCAGGCGATGGTGATGTAGAAGGTTATCACCCACCAGCGGGGAAGAGGGTTGTTGAGCTCCTTGATGCCGTCCCACTCATGGCCGGTCGTCGAGATGCCCGAGACGTCGTCGATATGCTCTGTGCTCATGATCAGTCGTCCTTGAGGGGAATGCGGGCGGCTTCGTCAGCTTGGCTGCGACCGCCGGGCCGCAGTGCGAAGGCAATGCATCCGACAAAGAACAGCGCCATGGCGAGCAGGCCCCAGCTGTCGGCGAATTCCCGCATCAGATTGTAATCCATGGTCGGTCTCCTCAGCGGTAGCCGGCGGCTTCGTCGTAGGTCTTGAAATCGACCAGAGTGCCGAGCATCTGGAGATAAGCGACCAAGGCATCCATCTCGGTGACCTGCAGCGGATTGCCGTCGAAGTCGCCGACCTTGGCTTTCGGATAGCGCTTTTCCAGGCCGGACGTGTCGGCACTGGGATCGGCCTGTGCCATCAGATCGGCATTGGCGTTGGCGATCATGTCGTCGGAATAGGGGACACCGACCCGGCTGTTGGCGACCAGATGCGTCGAGAAGTTCTTCACCTCGACCGGCGTATCCTTCAGGAAGGCATAGCGAGGCATGATCGATTCCGGCACCACCGAACGCGGATCGGCGAGGTGCTGCACATGCCAAGCGTTGGAGTAGCGATCGCCGACGCGCGCGAGATCGGGGCCGGTTCGTTTGGAGCCCCACTGGAACGGATGATCGTACATCGACTCCGCCGCCAGGCTGTAGTGACCGTAGCGCTCGACCTCGTCGCGGAACGGCCGGATCATCTGGCTATGGCAGAGATAGCAGCCCTCGCGCACATAGATGTTGCGCCCCGCGAGTTCGAGCGGCGAATAGGGCCGCATGCCTTCGACCTTCTCGATCGTGTTGTCGAGATAGAAGAGCGGTGCGATCTCGACGATGCCGCCGACAGTCACCACGAGCAGCGAGCCAATGAGAAGAAGCGTCGCGTTCTTCTCGATGATTGCGTGTTTGTCCATCAAGCCCATGTGTGGCTCCTTATTCGGCAGGCTGGAGGGCGGGCTCGGAACCCGGCAACGGTTGCTCCTCGCGCTGGTAGCCGAGGATGGTCATGGTGATGTTCCAGGCCATCAGCAGCGCGCCGGAGAGATACATCGCGCCGCCCGCAGCCCGCATCACATAGTAGGGATGCATGGCAGCGACGGTTTCGGCGAAGGAGTAGACCAAGAAGCCCTGCTCATCATATTCGCGCCACATCAGGCCCTGCATGATGCCGGAAACCCACATCACCGCGGCGTAGACGACGATCCCCAGCGTGGCCAGCCAGAAGTGCCATGTGACGAGCCGCAGCGAATACAGACGCTCGCGGTTCCAAAGTTTAGGCACCATGTAATAGATCGCGCCGAACGAGATCATGCCAACCCAGCCGAGCGCGCCGGAATGGACGTGGCCGATGGTCCAGTCCGTGTAGTGCGACAGCGAGTTGACCGCCTTGATCGACATCATCGGACCTTCGAAGGTCGACATGCCGTAGAAGGCGATGGCTACGACCATCATGCGGACAATCGGATCGGTGCGGATCTTGTCCCAGGCGCCGGAGAGCGTCATGAGGCCGTTGATCATGCCACCCCAGGAAGGCATCCACAGCATGATCGAGAACACCATGCCCAGCGTCTGCGCCCAGTCGGGCAGGGCGGTATAGTGCAGGTGATGGGGGCCCGCCCAAATGTAGAGAAAGATGATCGCCCAGAAGTGGATGATCGAAAGCCGGTAGGAGTAGACCGGCCGGTTCACTTGCTTGGGCACGAAATAGTACATCATGCCGAGGAACCCGGCGGTCAGGAAGAAGCCAACGGCGTTGTGGCCGTACCACCACTGCGTCAGCGCGTCCTGAACGCCGGAAAAGGCGGAATAGCTTTTCGAGCCCAGCAGCGAGGCGGGCATTGAGAGGTTGTTGACGACATGCAGCATCGCGATGGTGACGATGAAGGACAGGTAGAACCAGTTCGCGACGTAGATGTGCGGTTCCTTGCGCTTCAGGAT
>NZ_RZOT01000713.1:0-2350 GCF_003999085.1 Mesorhizobium sp. M4A.F.Ca.ET.090.04.2.1 | reverse complement strand
GCCAAAGCACGCCCTTCAACACATTGGCGTCGCGCCGCAACTCGTGCAACTGCCGCATCTGCTGCTTGTGCGGCGCGTGCAGCATCTCGTCCTCGATGCTGTCGACCAGTTCACTGGCGGCCTCGATCGGCGGGAAATAGCTGTCGACGATGGCGTCGATCAGCGCATAGGCGAGATAGTCGGCGCCGCGCGCGCGCAGCCGATTCGGCACCGAGCTGGCGATGCGCTTGCGCACCGGATTGAACGGGTCGCCCTCGCGCTCCTGGAAGGTGACGACGAAGTTGTTGCCGAAGAAGACCGCGATCTGCTCGTAGCGATGGGCCGTGACGTCGTCGATCATGCGCATGACGACAAAGGCGTGGTCCTCGAAGAAATCCACCTTCGGCCGCTGGCCGCTGTTGACGACATCCTCCAGCGCCAGCGGATGCAGGCTGAAGATGCGGCCGATCTCCTCGATCAGCGGGATGTTGGCAAGACCGGTGCAATCCAGCCAGACGACCGGCCACTGGTCGCAATGCGTAGTAAGATCGTCGATGCTGGCGTTCTCGATGGTTTTGAATTTCTCCGGCGAGATCAGCGTCAGCCGGAGCTCGCTGCGCCGCGCCGCGGGGTCGGCGATCAGCGTGCCCGGCGAAGCGCCGACCGGCGGCCGCCTTGTTTTCAGCGGCGCGCGCTTCCTGATCGTCTCAGCCTTTGCCATGTCCCCCTCAAGCGCAGTGTCGCCGCGAAATTAGAGCAATTCCAAGAAAAGTGTGAAACGGTTTTCCGTCCGGAATTGCCCCAAAACAAGGAGATAGAGCGGTTTGGCGTTTCCGTGAAACGATGAATCGCTCCAGCCGAACGCCGTTACCCGGCAAAGACCCGCTTGGGCTTGAACATGCCTTGCTCGATGGCGCCGATGGCGACCAGCCTGCCACGCACGGTTGCGCAGGCCTCCTCGGCCTCGACCGGCGCGTCGCGGCCACGGATGATAACCGGATTGCCGAGCCGGATCCTGGTCGCCGCGTCGTCGCTGACCACGACCTGCGGCAAGCAATCGAGCGCCGCCGCGGTCTCGACCAGCAGCGCGTCGATCGCGCCGAAGTCGATGGGTGTTTCGGGGGCGTCGGCATCGCCCTGCGCCGCATCGGGTTCGCCGAAACGCGCGGCTTCCAGTTCGGCGATGGTGACGAAGTCTTCCGGCGTGAAAGGCTCGACCTCGACGCGGCGCAGTTCCGCGATATGGCCGAAGCAGCCGAGGTCGCGGCCCATGTCGCGGGCGAGCGAGCGTACATAGGTGCCCTTGCCGCACTCGACCTCGAAAACTGTGCGGTCGGCGCCGTGCTCGACGATGTCGAGGCGGCCGATCTCGATCTCGCGCGCCGGTATGTCGACCGTCTCGCCCTCGCGGGCAAGGTCGTAGGCGCGCTCGCCCGCGATCTTGATGGCTGAGAATTGCGGCGGCGTCTGCATGATGACGCCGGTGTACTTCGGCAATAGCGCCCTCACCTCGGCCTCGGCCGGACGGCGCACCGAACTGTTGGTCACCGGGCCTTCGAGGTCGTCGGTCGATCGCTCCTCGCCCCAGGCGACCGTGAAGCGGTAGACCTTGGCGCCGTCCTGCACGTAAGGCACTGTCTTGGTCGCTTCGCCGAGCGCGATTGGCAGCATGCCGGACGCCAGCGGGTCGAGCGTGCCGGCATGGCCGGCCTTTTCAGCCTGGAACAGCCATTTGATCTTGGAGACGGCCTCGGTCGAACCCATGCCGACGGGTTTGTCCAGCACCACCCAGCCGGAAACCGGCCTGCCCTTCTTCTTGCCGCGGCGTGCCACTATTTCCCGTCCTTGTCGTTGTCGTCTTTCTTGTCTTCGGTGCGCAGATCGCGCGCCACTTCGGGCGATTTCAGCAATTCATTGATCCTGGCGAAATTGTCGAAGGATGTGTCGAGCCGGAAGCGAAACTCCGGCATGTACTTCATCTGCCTGAGCGCGCCCGAGACCCGGCCACGGATGAACTTCGCATGCTTGTTGAGCGCCTCGATTACGGCATTGGTGTCGCTGGCGCCGAGCGGCGAGACGAAAGCGGTGGCGATCTTGAGGTCCGGCGACATGCGCACCTCGGAGACCGAGACCACCGCGTTCTCGATCAGCGGATCGATGATCTCGCCGCGCTGCAAGGTTTCCGACAGCGCGTGGCGCACCTGCTCGCCGACACGCAGCATGCGCTGGGACGGGCCTGACGTGGTTGAACGGGACATTTTCCTCGGTCCTGAAATCGTGATGCGCGGGATGGGACCGCACCGCATGTCTCATGTGATGTGGGCGGCGGCCTTGCGACCACCGCCCGGTCTTCTCGACGCGTTACTCGAAC
>NZ_RZOT01000712.1:0-2352 GCF_003999085.1 Mesorhizobium sp. M4A.F.Ca.ET.090.04.2.1 | reverse complement strand
ATCATGTGCTCGCCCATGAAAATCGTCACCGAGTTCCCCCGCAAAGTCGTCGAATTTCCGGTAATGGGCATCGTCATGCCGGACGGCTGCCGGCTGTCGGCGCGGATATGGATGCCTGAGGATGCGGGCAACGATCCAGTGCCGGCCATTCTCGAGCACCTGCCCTACCGCAAGCGCGACGGCACGATCTTTCGCGATCAACTGACGCATCCTTATTTCGCCGGCCACGGCTATGCCTCGATCCGTGTCGACATGCGCGGCAACGGCGATTCCGAAGGGCTGATGGACGACGAATATTCCGAGCAGGAATTGCAGGACGCTTGCGACGTCATTGCCTGGGCCGCGTCGCAGCCGTGGTGCAACGGCAATGTCGGCATGATGGGCATTTCCTGGGGCGGCTTCAACTGCCTGCAGGTGGCGGCCAAGCAGCCGCCGGCGCTGAAGGCGGTGATCAGCCTTTGCTCGACCGTCGACCGCTATGCCGACGACATCCATTACAAGGGCGGCTGCCTGCTGATCGAAAATTTCGGCTGGGCCTCGACGATGCTGTCCTATTCGTCGCGGCCGCCGGACCCGCATTTCGTCGGCAACAACCGGTGGCGTGCCCTTTGGCAGACCCGATTGGAGAACCAACCGTTTCTGGCGCCGCTGTGGCTCAGCCACCAGCACCGCGACGCCTACTGGAAGCGCGGCTCTATCTGCGAGGATTTTTCCGCAGTCAAAGCTGCCGTGCTGTCGATCGGCGGCTGGCATGACGGCTACCGCAACACCATCTCGCACCTCGTCGCTAACATAAGGGCGCCGGTCAAGGGTATCGTCGGCCCCTGGATCCACAAATACCCGCATTACGCCGCGCCCAACCCAGCCATCGGTTTCCTGCAGGAGGCACTGCGCTGGTGGGACCGCTGGCTGAAGGGCGCCGAGACCGGCGTCGACACCGACCCAGCCTATCGCGCCTATGTGATGGACAGCGTGCGCCCGTCGCGCTGGCACCCTGAGCGGCCAGGCCGCTGGGTGGCGGAGCAGGAATGGCCGTCGTCCAACGTCAAGGTAGAAGCGATCGAACTGATTGCGGAAGGCGCCAAGCCTGCCATCGTCGCCACGCCGCAAAGCTGCGGCCTTGCCGGCGGCGAATATTTCCCCTTCACCTTCGGGCCGGAACTGCCGGGCGACCAGCGCCCCGACGATGCGCTGTCGGTGTGTTTCGACCGGCCGGTGCTTGATCGGGCGATCGACATTGTCGGCGCGCCGGAGCTCCTGGTCAGGGTCGCCTCGGACCGGCCCCAGGCCAACATCGCTGTCAGGCTCTGTGACGTCCATCCCGATGGCGCCTCGGAACTGATCTCCTACGGCGTGCTCAACCTGACGCACCGCAAGTCGCATGAATTCCCTGAGGCGATTGTGCCGGGCGAGAGTGTCTCGGCCCGTGTCGTGCTCGACCAGTGCGCCTACCGGGTGCCGGCGGGACACCGGTTGCGGGTTGCCGTTTCGAACGCCTACTGGCCGATGATCTGGCCGTCGCCGGAGCCGGTCCGGCTCGACCTTTCGAAGGCGACGCTGAAGCTGCCGAGACGCCCGGTGGCAATAGGCGACGAGGTAAGCTTCCCTTCTCCGGAGGCAGCCTCACCCTGGGCGACTAAAATGATCCGTGCCGCCAATTCCGAGCGTCATGTCGACCGCGACGAGAAGACCGGGGTCGTCACGCTTTCCATCGTCGATGATTTCGGCGCGGTGCGCGATCTCGAGCACGACCTGGCCCATGGCAGCATCGCTCGCGAGACATGGGCGATCCATCCCGACGATCCGTCGTCAGCCTCGGGAAAAACCCATTGGACGCAGACCTTGTCGCGAAATGGATGGTCGGTTCGCACCGAAACCTTCACCGAGATGCGCTCTGACGCCCAAAACTTCGTGCTCAGCGCCAGAATCGAGGCCTATGAGGGCGAAAACCTCGTCTTCGAACGCGACTTCGAACAGAACGTTCCGCGCGCTCTCGTCTGAGGGCTGGCAGGATTGATCCAATTGCGACGCGCCATTTACGCCACGGCATGTCGCATTCGGTCTTGCTTACAGCTTTCCGTTGCGGTCATTATTCCCCTCACAAGAAACAAGAAAACGACCATCAGGTCGAACCACAGAGTGAGGAACTAAATCATGTCTAACGAACTGGACTACCTCAGCCGTCGTGTCGCCGCCGGCAAGCTCAGCCGTCGCGACTTTCTCGGCCGCGCCGCCGCGCTCGGCATCACCGCGCCCTTCGCCAACTCGCTGCTGTCGAGCGCCGCGCGCGCTGCCGGCCCGGTCAAAGGTGGCACGCTGAAGGCCGGCCTCGTCGGCGGTGAATCCACCAAC
>NZ_RZOT01000711.1:0-2369 GCF_003999085.1 Mesorhizobium sp. M4A.F.Ca.ET.090.04.2.1 | reverse complement strand
TCTCCGGTTTGGCACCGCCTGGGATCGGCGCCGTCGATTGCGTGTTCGGTCAAAACAAAAAAGCTGCCGGCCAGGTCGCCCGCGTCCGTCCATCCGGGATCGCGTGTTGACCTGATCGGCAGCTTTGCCTGTGGCGCCCGCCATTGGACGCCGTGTCTCTTGGCCCCGAGGGACCTACATTCCTAAAAGCAGGAAGCGTGCCAGTTCGACAGCGCTCAAAATTATCAAATAATATCAATGCGAAACCGCAGCCGCGCGACTTTTGACGAGCCCGGCGGAGGATCAAAGATTAGTCAGAACGCCTTGCACGGCAGCATAAAATTTGTGCAGTGCGGCAGATTGCCTACTGCCGATGCATTGCCTATTGCCGACGGAAACGCGCTTTCCGGTCATGGCGCTACTCCGCGGCCTCAACGAAGCGGTGGCGCTCATAGAGGAACTTCAGCACAGCCTCGCGGCAGCGCAGGAAGGTGCGGTCCGAGGCAAGCTCGATGCGTCGGCGCGGCCGGGCCAGCGGCACCGAAAGCACCTCGCCGATGGTTGCCGCCGGGCCGTTGGTCATCATCACGATGCGGTCGGACAGAAGCACCGCCTCGTCGACATCGTGGGTGATCATGATCATGGTCGTGCCGAGCCGGGCGTGGATGTCCATCACCGCGTCCTGGAGGTGGGCGCGGGTCAGCGCGTCGAGCGCGCCGAACGGCTCGTCGAGCAGCAGGATCTTCGGCTGCATGGCGAGCGCGCGGGCAATGCCGACGCGCTGCTTCATGCCACCGGATATCTCGGCCGGGCGCTTGTCCCTGGCATGCGCCATCTGCACGAGATCGAGGTTGCGCATGATCCACTCATGCCGCTCGGCCCGGCTTTTGGTGCGGCCGAAGACCTTGGAGACGGCAAGGTTGATGTTCTCGTAAACGGTGAGCCACGGCAGCAGCGAATGATTCTGGAACACCACGGCGCGCTCAGGTCCCGGGCTGTCGACCTCCTTGTCCTCGAGCAGCACGGCGCCCGAGGAGACCCTGGTCAGCCCGGCGATGAGGTTGAGCAAGGTCGACTTGCCGCAGCCGGAATGGCCGATGATGGAGACGAACTCGCCCCTGTCGATGGTGAGCCTGATATCCTTCAGCACCTCGCTGACCTGGCCGCCGCGGGCGAAGGATTTGTCGATATGGTCGAGCTTCAGATAGGCGGTCATGGCGCCCTCCTCACTTTGCCGTTGTGCCGCGGGTGACGAAGGCGCCGACCGCCGCGACCAGCCGGTCGAGGCAGAAGCCGGTGACGCCGATATAGGCGAGCGCGACGATGATGTCGGGCAGCCGCGAGGAGTTCCACGCGTCCCAGATGAAGAAGCCGATGCCGACGCCGCCGGTCAGCATCTCGGCGGCGACGATGGCGAGCCAAGAGAGCCCGACGCCGATCCTCAGGCCGGTGAAGATGTAGGGGGCGGCCGCCGGCACCATGATCTTGACGAAGAACTCGAGCTGGTTGAGCCGCAGGATGCGGGCGACGTTGCGGTAATCCTCCGGGATGTTGCGGACGCCGACGGCTGTATTGATGATCACCGGCCAGATCGAGGTGATGAAGATTACGAACAGCGCCGACGGATTGGAATCGCGGAAGGCGGCGAGCGACAGCGGCAGCCAGGCGAGCGGCGGCACGGTCCGCAGGATCTGGAACACCGGGTCGAGACCGCGCATCGCCCACACCGACTGGCCGACCAGCGCGCCCAGCGCCACGCCGACCACCGTAGCCATGCCGAAGCCGATGGCGACGCGCTGCAGCGAGATCAGCACTCGCCAGGCAAGGCCGATGTCCTGCGGGCCGTTGTCGAAGAACGGATGCGCGATCAGGTCATAGGCCTCGTTCCACACCTGGCTCGGCGGCGGCAGGCTGGCCGTCGGCGACGAGCAGGCGACCTGCCAGACGACGAGCAGGACGAGGATGACAACGGCCGGCGGCACCAGAGCCGTCGCCAGCTTGCCGGCAACGGCCAGCGGGTCGATGCGGCGCCTCGCCTTTGCGGTGAAGGCGATCACCTCGGCGGGCTTTACGGGAAACGCCTTCACCTTGGTGTCCTCGACGGTTTGGATGGACATGTCTTCGCGAAGCTCCGTGGGGTCAGTGGCGACAACGGCGCGAGCGCCGTTGCGCTTGGGGCGGTGCCGGCGACAAACGGCGCTTTGGCGCCGTTTGCGCTTTGGCGACGACGGCGTGCTGCGCCGTCGCGCCTAAGCAGAAGCCTTGATCTTCAGGCTGTCGAGATAGGCTGACGGGTTGGCCGGGTCGAAGGTCTTGCCGTCGAAGAAGGTCTCGACGCCGCGCGACGAGGAGGCCGGGATGTCGCTTGCCGCGACGCCCAGATCCTTCGC
>NZ_RZOT01000710.1:0-2373 GCF_003999085.1 Mesorhizobium sp. M4A.F.Ca.ET.090.04.2.1 | reverse complement strand
CAGGGCAGGCGAGGCTTCGCGTCTATTCCTCGGATCAGGTTCACACCTCCATCGATCGCGCCATCTGGGTCGCCGGTATCGGCGAGGAGAACCTCGTCCGCATTCCGGTCGCCGGCCGTTTCCGTGCCATGGACACCGCGGCGCTCGAAGCCGCGATCGTCTCCGACCGCAACGCCGGTATGCGGCCGGCGGGTATCATCGCTTGCGTCGGCGGCACCAGCACCGGCGGCACCGACGACATCGCCGCCGCGGCTGCTGTCGCCAAACGGCACGGCCTCTATCTGCATGTCGACGCCGCCTGGGCCGGATCGGCGATGATCTGCCCGGAGTATCGGCATTTCTGGGCCGGCGTCGAAGGCGCCGATTCGATCGTCTTCAATCCGCACAAATGGCTGGGCGCGCAGTTCGACTGCTCGATCCAGTTCATCCGCCAGCCCGAAGATCTGGTGCGTACGCTGGCCATCAAGCCGGACTATCTCAAGACCCATGGTCATGACGGTATCATCAACTATTCCGAATGGTCGGTGCCGCTCGGTCGGCGGTTCCGGGCGCTCAAACTCTGGTTCCTGTTGCGGGCGCATGGGTTGGAAGGCCTGCGCGCCATGATCCGTAACCACGTCGCCTGGAGCGAAGGCCTCGCCAAGCGCCTGGCAGGCGAGGCGGATTTCGACATCGTTACCGAGCCGATGCTGTCGCTATTTTCGTTTCGGCATAAGGGAGGGGCGGGCGCCGATTCAGATGAACACAACCTTCGACTGGTCAATGCCATCAACGACGATGGCCGCATCTACCTGACCCAGACCAAAGTGGATGGTGGGGTCGCGATCCGCTTCCAGGCCGGCCAGTTCGAGGCGACGGCGGACGATATCGACGCGGCATTTGATGTCATCACCGAAATCGCACGCTGCCTTACTTGAGGCAAGCCCCCTATCGAGCTGCGCCGGTTTTGCGATCATATGATTTTCATTAGCCGGCATCTGCCTTTTCATTGCTTTCGTTTTCGGATATACACAAGAAAAACGAAAACGGGAGGCACTAGATGTTTCTGTCCCCGCGCCATGCTGAAATCGTCCAGATGGCCCAGGATCATGGCCGTGTGCTGGTGGACGATCTGGCCACGCATTTCAACGTGACGCCGCAGACCATCCGCAAGGACCTCAACGATCTCTGCGACCAGCGCCTGCTCACACGCATCCATGGCGGCGCCCTGTTCCCCTCCGGCATCGAGAACATGGAGTATGAGGCGCGCCGCAAGATCGCCGCCGAGGAGAAGGAGGCGATCGGCCGCGCCGCCGCCAGGCTGATCCCCGACAACGCCTCGCTCTTCATCAACATCGGCACCACGACCGAGTCCGTCAGCAAGGCCTTGCTGGACCACAACGGCCTCATGGTCATCACCAATAATATCAATGTTGCCAATAGGATGCGTGTCTATCCTTCGATCGAGGTGGTGATTGCCGGCGGCGTCGTGCGTGGCTCCGACGGCGGCGTCGTCGGCGAGGCCGCCGTCGACTTCATCCGCCAGTTCAAGGTCGACTACGCCGTCATCGGCGCCTCGGCCATCGACCATGATGGCGCGCTGCTCGATTTCGATTTTCGCGAGGTGAAAGTGGCGCAAGCCATCATCGCCAACGCCAGGCACGTCATCCTGGTTTCCGACCAGACCAAGTTCGAACGCACCGCGCCGGTTCGCATCGGCCATCTGTCGCAGGTCAACACCTTCATCACCGATCGTTGCGACATCCCCTCGGTGCGCAAGATCTGCGAGGAGGCAGAGGTTCAGCTGATCGAAACATCGCTCGGCTAGGGCCGGCTAACGTGGCTTTCACGGCGCTGTGATATTTCGTTTGACATTCGTTCGTATTTCGAATTAATTCCGTAACGGTTTCGCAAAAGACCAAAAATGCTGCAATGCGAAATCGCTGGAGGATTTCTTGGACGCATCACCGATCCATGACATTTTTGTCATTGGCGGCGGCATCAACGGCTGCGGCATCGCCCGCGACGCGGTTGGTCGCGGCTTCTCGGTTTTTCTCGCCGAGATGAGCGATCTGGCCAGCGGCACCTCGTCCGGCTCGACCAAGCTGATCCATGGCGGCTTGCGCTATCTTGAGTTCTACGAATTCCGCCTGGTACGCGAAGCGCTGATGGAGCGCGAGGTTCTGTGGAAGAACGCGCCGCACATAATCTGGCCGATGCGTTTCGTGTTGCCTTACGCCAAGGGCCTGCGGCCGGCCTGGCTGATCCGGCTCGGCCTTTTCCTCTACGACCATATTGGCGGGCGCAAACTGCTGCCGGCGACGAAGACGCTGGACATGGGGACGGATCCGGCCGGCAAGCCCCTGAAGCCGCTGTTTCGCAAGGCCTTCGAAT
>NZ_RZOT01000070.1:0-15250 GCF_003999085.1 Mesorhizobium sp. M4A.F.Ca.ET.090.04.2.1 | reverse complement strand
GCTAGGCGGGAGGTAGGAGCGACGATCTTTCCGGGATGCAGGGGCAAGGCGCGGTTGCCCAAGGAGCCTGAACCCAACGATCTGAATGAGAATGCCGCGCGAAGAAACACAACCAAAGGGGAACGACCATGACCATCAGCAGACGTGACTTGCTCGGATACGGCGCGGCGGCGATCGGCGCGACCGCGCTCGGCCTGCCAAAGGCAGCCAAGGCGGCGGGAGAACTGACCATCGCCTATAACGTCAATTTGCCGTCCTGGGACCCGACGACCGGGCCTTCCGCCGTCAACCCGACCATCCAGGGTCTCTATCAGTCGGTGTTCGACCAGTTCATCCCGCAAAAGCCCGACCTTTCCTTCACGCCCGGCCTGCTCACCGAATGGGGCTGGAACGAGGACCGCACCAAGGTGACGATGACAGTGCGCGAGGGCGTGAAGTGGCATGACGGCTCGCCGTTCACGCCTGAGGACGTGGTCTGGTCGCTGCAGCGGGCCGGCGACGAGAAGACCGGCAACCCGATCCAGTTCGTCTGGAAGAACGTCAACAATTTCAAGATCGACGGCAACAAGATCACCGGCGATGTGGTGCAGTTCGACCCGGTCTATTTCAAATGGATGTCATTCCTGACCGGCTACATCATGCCGAAGGCCTATTACGAGAAGGTCGGCGCCGAGGGCTTCGAGAAGTCGCCGATCGGCACCGGCCCCTACATGGTCGACAAGTTCGAGCGCAACGCCTTCCTGCGGCTGAAGGCCAATCCGAACTACTGGGGCAGCAAGCCGGCCTTCGAGAACGTGACGATCAAGTTCGTCACCGACGCGGCGAGCCGCGTCGCCGAGATCGAATCCGGCTCCTCGCAGGTGACGCTTGAAATCCCCTATGAGGAGTATGACCGGCTGATCGCCAAAGACGGGCTCGCCGGCTCAATCAAGAACGTCTCCGACATCGGCATGATCTTCTTCAACGACATCGAGGCGATGCTGGACAAAAATGTCCGCCAGGCAGCCGTCATGGCGGTGGACAAGGAGCTTCTGGTCAAGCGGCTGCTGCGCGGCTACGGCCAGCCGATCGCCACGCTGGAGACGCCGGAATACGCGGCCTTCGATGCCTCGATCAAGGTCGAGCACAATCCGGAAAAGGCCAAGCAACTGCTCGCCGCTTCCGGCTATTCGCCGGAAAAGCCGGTCAAGTTCACGATCCAGACGACCAAGGGCTTCAAGCCCAAGGACTATGAGATGATCCAGGCCATCGTCGGCATGTGGCGCAAGGTCGGCATCGAGGCGACAATCGAGGTCTATGAAATCGCCAAGCACTATGAGCTGCGCGCCGCCGACAAGCTCGCGCCGGCGGCCTTCTACAATTGGGGCAACGCCATCGGTGATCCGACGACGTCGACCGGCTTTGCCATGTACGGCCCGAGCCCGCATTCGGTGTGGGACAGTCAGGACCTGATCGACATGATCAACCCGCTATGGGGCGAGAAGGACGAGGCAAAGCGCATCGCCGGCTGGAAGGCGGTCGACAAATACGTCGCCGAACAGGCCTATGTACTGCCGCTGATGCAGTATGCGCAGCCGATCGTGCACGCCAAGGGCGTCAATGTGGTGCAGCATGTGTCGGGTGCCTTGCTGCCGGCGCTGATGACCCCGGCCTGATCATCGGCCTTGGATTGCCGCGCGCCGTCGCGAAGACGGCGCGCATTTTTTCATCCGGGCATACAGGCCGATGCTACTGCAAAGATTCCTCGTTCGCCTGCTGACGATGCTGGTCACGCTGTTCGGCGTCGCCGTCGTCGTCTTCGTCGTCATCCGGCTCGCGCCCGGCGACCCGATCGCGATGATGCTGCCGCCCGGCGCCAGCGACGAGGACATCGCGCGGCTGCGGGCGCTCTACGGGCTCGACAAGACCATCGTGCAGCAGTTCTTCATCTGGCTCGGCGGCGTCCTGCGCGGCGATTTCGGCACCTCGATATCGCTGCGGCAGGACGTGCTGGGACTGGTCTTCGACAGGCTGCCGGCGACGCTGGAACTCGCGACCGTGGCGCTGTTGATGGCGGTGGCGATCGGCGGCACAGCGGCTGTTCTCGGCGCGCGCGAGCGCGGCACGGCGGTCGAGGCCGGCATCGACATCGCCAGCGGCACGGCGCTCTCCATCCCCGATTTCCTCTGGGGCCTGGTGCTGATCCTGCTGTTCGGCGTGCTTGTCCCGGTGTTCGACATTTCCGGCCGCGTGTCGCCTCAACTCGACCTGCCCTTCGTCACCCAGTTCTATCTCGTCGAGAGCTTGCTTCGACTCCGCTTCGATCTCACCTGGGACCTGCTCAAGCACATGCTGATGCCAGCCGTGGCGCTGGCGCTGCCGCTGGCGGCTATCATCGCGCAATTGCTGAAACAGTCGCTGAAGGAAGTGCTCGACCTCGACTACGTCGTGCTGGCGCGCGTGAAGGGCTTTTCGGAGACGCAGGTCATCCTGCGCGAAGCGCTGAAAAACGCTGCGCTGCCGACGCTGACGCTGGTCGGCGTGCAGTTCACCTTCCTCATCGGCGGCACGGTCATCGTCGAGCGGCTGTTCTCCTACGAGGGCCTCGGCAACATGGCGATCGACGCCGTCATCAACCGCGACCTGCCGCTGATCCAGGGCATCGTGCTGGTCTTTGCGCTGCTCTTCGTGCTGATCAACCTCGCCGTCGACATGATGTACGCGCTGCTTAATCCGAGGCTGTGCCATGGATGAGGCACGCATCTCCCGAAGCGGTTTGAGCCCGAAGCTTTGGCTGGCCGGCGGCTGGCTTTTACTGGCGTTGCTGGCGGCCATCTTCGCGCCGCTGATTGCGCCGCAGGACCCGCTGGCGCAGGACCTGATGCTGGAGCGGCTGCCGCCCTTCTGGCTGGATGGCGCCGAACCCGGCTATTGGCTGGGCACCGACAGCCTTGGCCGCGATCTGCTCTCACGATTGATCTTCGGCGGCCGCATCGCCTTCATCGTCGCCTTCGCCGCCGCTTCGGCCGCCTGCCTGGTCGGCTCGGCACTGGGGCTGATCGCCGGCTATTTCGGCGGCTGGGCCGACCGCATCATCTCGCGCGTCGTCGACATCTGGATGGCCTTCCCGCCCGTGCTGTTCGCCATCCTTCTGGTGGCGGTGCTGGGCACCGGCCTCAGCTCCGTCATCATCGCCATCGCGGTCATCGACTGGACGCGCTTCTGCCGGGTGATCCGTGCCGAAGCTATGAGCCAGGCGCGCATGGACTACGTCGAAAGCGCGCGCATCGCCGGCTATGGCCGCATTGGCATCATGCTGCGCGAGGTGCTGCCCAATGTGCTGCCGTCGATCGTCGCGCTGCTGTCGCTGGAGATGGGCATCGCCGTCATCGTCGAGGCGATCCTGTCCTTCGTCAATTTGTCGATCTCGACCGACGATCCGACTTGGGGCGGCATCATCGCCGAGGGCCGGCTGTCGATCCACCAGGCCTGGTGGGTGCTGGTGTTCCCGCTGGTCACGCTGATCCTGACCGTGCTGTCCTTCAGCCAGTTCGGCGAGGCGCTGAAGGCGCGTTTCGATCCGGTGCTGCGATGAGCGCGGCCGTGAAACCCTGCCTCGAAATCCGCTCGCTCAGCGCCGTGCTGCCCAACGGCCAGCGCGTGCTGCGCTCGGTGTCGCTGTCCGTCCAGCCGGGCGAAGTGCGCGCGCTGGTCGGCGAGAGCGGCGCCGGCAAGACGATGATCGGCAAGGCGGTGCTCGGCGTGCTGCCATCCAGCGTGCGCGTGATTGAAGGCGAGATGCGCCTGGAGGGAGAGGACCTTGGTGCCCTGCAGCTCAAGGCGCGCCGCAATTTGATCGGCGCCCGGACGGCGCTGATCCCGCAGGATCCACTCACCGCACTCAACCCGTCGCGCCGCATAGGCCCGCAGACGACCGACCGGCTGGTGCGCATCCTGGGCTGGAGCGGCGAGCGGGCCGACCAACGCATCCGCCAGTTGCTCGACGAGGTGCATATCCGCGACCCCGAGCGCGTGCTGAGAAGCTATCCGCACGAACTCTCCGGCGGCATGCGCCAGCGCGTGCTGATCGCCGCCGCCTTCGCCGCCGAGCCGAGGCTGATCGTCGCCGACGAGCCGACGACGGCGCTCGACGTGACGGTGCAGAAGCAGATCCTGCGGCTGATCGCGCAACTGCAGCGCGACCACGGCACGGCGATCCTGTTCGTCACCCACGATCTTGGCGTCGTCGCCAAAATCAGCCAGAAAGTCTCGGTGCTCTATGCCGGCAAGGTGGTCGAGGAAGCCGAGACCGCTGACCTCTTCGCATCGCCGCAGCACGCTTACACGCGGGCGTTGATGGCAGCGACGCCGCGCTACACCGATCCCTTCGCATCACTGAAGCCGGTGGACGAAACCGTGCTTGGGGGACTTGCCGCCGAGATCGCGGACGCCGACAAAGCCTGGAGGCCGGGCCATGGCTGAGCCGCTGTTTTCGGTGCGCGGGCTGAAGGTGGCGCTGCCCGACATGACGCGCAAGCCACTGGTCGGTCGGGCGCCGCTGGCCGAGATCCTGAAAGGGCTCGATTTCGATCTGCCGAAGGGATCGGTGACCGGCATCGTCGGCGAGTCCGGTTCGGGCAAGTCGACGCTCGGCCGTGCGCTGGTGCGGCTGCTGGAGCCCAGCGCCGGCTCGATCAGCTTCGAAGGCCGTGACATCAGCCACCTCTCGGAAGCCGGGCTTCGGCCGCTGCGCCGCGACCTGCAGATGATCTTCCAGGACCCGATGTCATCGCTCAACCCACGGCATACGATCTTCAACATCATCGCCGCGCCGCTGAGGCAGAACGGCCTCGGCGACAGGTTGAAGGAGCGCGTGGCGGAAGCCTTGCAGCGCGTCGGCCTGCCGCAAAGCTTTGCCAGCCGCTACCGGCATCAATTGTCAGGCGGCCAGCGCCAGCGCGTCGGCATTGCGCGAGCACTGGCACTGTCGCCGAAATTCGTGCTGGCCGACGAGATCGTCTCCGGCCTCGACGTGTCGACGCAGGCGCAGATCCTGACCCTGCTCGAAAGGCTCGCGGCCGAAATGGGGTTGACTGTGACCTTCATCAGCCATGATTTGTCGGTGATAAGGCGGCTCTGCCAGCAGGTCATCGTCATGCGCGAAGGCAGGATCGTCGAGGCCAGCGCCACCGACTCGCTGTTCGAAAATCCGAAGGAGGCCTACACGCGCGACCTGCTCGCCGCCATTCCGCTCCCCGAGATCGACGCGGACTGGCTGCGGCTGCCTGCGAGGGCGCCGGCCTGAGGGAACTCAGCTATCGGCACCCCGAATCTCGGCGGTGCGTAGCAACTCCGACCGCCAATCGAGGAATTATTCAATCATGAAACTTCAAGCTTGAAATAATTTCGCTCCCGCGCGATACTGTTAGTGGGACCGCCGTGGCACATGGCGGCCCGGAAGCGAAGAGGAGATCGCAGGCATGAAGGTTGCGGTTCTCGGCGGCGGACCGGCCGGGCTCTACTTTGCCATCTCGATGAAGCTGCGCGACGCCGCGCATGAGGTGACGGTGTTCGAGCGCAACCGCGCCGACGACACGTTCGGCTGGGGCGTGGTGCTGTCGGCCGAGACGCTCGATAACCTCAGCCGCAACGATCCGGTCAGCGCGGTCTGGATCAAGAAGCATTTCGCCTATTGGGACGATATCGCCGTCATCCATGACGGCGTGCGCACCGTCTCCTCCGGCCACGGCTTCTGCGGCATCGGCCGCAAGCGGCTCCTGATACTTTTGCAGCGGCGCGCACATGAGCTCGGCATCAAACTGGAGTTCGCAACCGAGATAGCCGATCCGAGGCCGTTCATGGAAACGCACGAACTGGTGGTCGCCGCGGACGGGTTGAACTCCAGGTCTCGCGCGGCCTTCGCCGAAATCTTCAAGCCCGATATCGACACCCGCAAATGCAAGTTCGTCTGGCTCGGCACCAACCAGAAGTTCGACGATGCCTTCACCTTCATCTTCGAGAAGACGGAGCACGGCTGGGTGTGGGCGCATGCCTACCAGTTCGACAGCGAAACCGCGACCTTCATTGTCGAATGCAGCGAACAGACATGGGGGCGCTTCGGCTTCGGCGCGATGTCGCAACAGGAATCGATCGCGGTCTGCGAGCGCATCTTCGAAAAGCATCTCGGCGGCCATGCGCTGATGACCAACGCCAACCACATACGCGGTTCGGCCTGGATCAATTTCCCGCGCGTGCTGTGCGAGCGCTGGTCGTTTGAGAATCTGGCGCTGATGGGGGACGCGGCCGCATCGGCGCATTTCTCGATCGGCTCCGGCACCAAGCTGGCATTGGAGAGCGCCGTCGCGCTGGCCGACTATGTCGAGTCCGAGCCCGACCTCGAAGCGGCGTTCCGCAAATATGAGGATGCTCGTCGCACCGAGGTGCTGAAACTGCAGTCGGCGGCACGCAACTCGCTCGAATGGTTCGAGGAGGTCGAGCGCTATCTCGGCCTCGACCCGGTGCAGTTCAACTACTCGCTGCTGACCCGCTCGCAGCGCATCAGTCACGAAAACCTGAGGCTGCGCGACGCCGAGTGGCTGGGCGGCGCCGAGGAATGGTTCCAGCACCAGGCCGGCGCCGGCGGCAACAGGCTGCGCCGGGCACCGATGTTTGCGCCATTCAAGCTACGCGGCATGGCGCTCAACAACCGCATCGTCGTGTCTCCGATGGCGCAGTACAAGGCCGTCGACGGCTGCCCAACCGACTGGCATTTTTCGCACTACGCGGAGCGCGCCAAGGGCGGCGCCGGGCTGCTCTACATCGAGATGACCTGCGTCAGTCCCGAAGGCCGCATTACGCCCGGCTGCCCCGGCTTCTACGCGCCGGAACACGAGGTGGCCTGGAAGCGCCTGGTCGGCTTCGTCCACACCGAGACCGAGGCAAAAATCTGCGCCCAGATCGGCCATTCCGGCGCCAAGGGCTCGACCCGCGTCGGCTGGCAGGGAACCGACGTGCCGCTGCCCTCCGGCAACTGGCCGGTGATGGCGCCGTCGGCCGTGGCGTGGTCGCCCGAGAACCAGGTGCCGAAGGCGATGGACCGCGCCGACATGGACAGGGTGTGCGGTGAGTTCGTCGCCTCCGCCGAGATGGCAGCCCGCTGCGGCTTCGACATGCTGGAAATCCATGCCGCGCATGGCTATCTCTTGTCCTCATTCATTACGCCACTGACCAACCGGCGCACCGACGAGTATGGCGGCTCGCTGGAAAACCGTATGCGCTATCCGCTGGAGATCTTCCGCGCGGTGCGTGCCGTGTGGCCCTCGGAAAAGCCGATCTCGATGCGCATCTCGGCCAATGACTGGGTCGGTATCGAGGGCGTCACACCTGCCGACGCGGTCGAAATCGCAAAACTGCTGCACGAGGCCGGTGTCGATCTCTGCGACGTGTCGGCCGGGCAGACCTCGATCGCGGCAAAACCCGTCTATGGCCGCATGTTCCAGACACCGTTCTCCGACCGAATCCGCAACGAGGTCGGCATGGCGACGATGGCCGTCGGCAACATCTATGAGCCGGACCATGTCAACTCGATCCTGATGGCGGGCCGCGCCGATCTCGTCGCGCTGGCCCGGCCGCATCTCACCGATCCCTACTGGACGCTGCATGCAGCGGTGGCGCTCGGCGACCGCGGCGTCAAATGGCCGGATCCCTATCTGCCCGGCCGCGACCAGCTTTACCGGCTGGCCCAGCGCGAAGCGGCGGCGGGGTTGAAGGTATGACCTCCACCGCAAAAACCACGGCCAGGCATGCCTTGGTTACCGGCGGCGGTTCAGGCGTCGGACGGGCAATCGCGCTGGCGCTCGCCGGCGCCGGCGTCAACGTCACCATCTGCGGGCGACGTGAGGCAGCCCTTGCCGAAGTGGGCAAGGAAAGCCCGCGCATCGCGGGCGTCGCCGCCGATGTCACCGATGAGGCGTCGATGGTTTCCCTCTACGAAAAAGCGGAGGCCGCGCGCGGACCGTTCGACATCGTGGTCGCCAATGCCGGCATGGCCGGCAGTACGCCGGCGCACAAGATTTCGCTGGCCGACTGGCAGCGCACGATCGACGTCAACCTCACCGGCGCCTTCCTGACGGTGAAGCCGGCGCTGACCGGCATGCTGGCGCGCAAACAGGGCAGCATCGTCTTCGTCGCCTCGACGGCCGGCCTCAAGGGCTATGCCTATGTCGGCGCGTACGTTGCCGCCAAGCACGGCGTCGTCGGGCTGATGCGGGCGCTGGCCACCGAGACCGCCAAGTCCGGCGTCACCGTCAATGCCGTCTGTCCGGGCTTCGTCGATACCGAGATGCTGGAAGAGTCCATCCAGCGCATCGTGGACAAGACCGGGCGGTCGGCAGCCGAAGCGCGGGCAAGCCTGGCGGCGACGAACCCGCAAGGACGTTTCGTCCAACCGGAAGAAGTGGCGGAAGCCGTGCTGTGGCTGTGCGGCGACGCCGCCCGCTCGATCACCGGGCAGACGATCTCGATCTCGGGAGGCGAGACATGGTAGCCGGTCCGTTGCCCACCCGATCCGGCTCCGGCAAGGAGCGGCTGCGGCTGTGGATCCGCCTGCTGCGCGCCTCGCGCACGATTGAGGCGGAGCTGCGCGAGCGGCTGAAGAAGGAATTCAACACCACGCTGCCGCGCTTCGACGTGATGGCGGCGCTTTACCGGTCGCCGGAGGGGATGCTGATGAGCGACCTGTCGCGCTTCCTGCTGGTGTCGAACGGCAATGTCACAGGCATCGTCGACCGGCTGGTGTCGGAAGGGCTGGTGGCTCGGGCGCGCCGCAATGGCGACCGCCGCACCTCGATGGTGCGACTGACCGAGGAAGGGTCGAGGGCCTTCGCCGAGATCGCCGCCGCGCATGAAAGCTGGGTCGGTGAGTTGCTCGGCACTGTCAGCGAGGAAGAGGCGCGCCGGCTGACCGGCATGCTGACTTCGTTCCGCAGCAACTGGGAGGGACGCGAATGAGCGCCATGGCCAACCTCAAGCCGAAGCACTTCCTCTGGGATGTCGAAGGCAAGGTCGCGAAGGTCCGGCTCGACCGTCCCGAGCGCAAGAACCCGCTGACCTTCGACAGTTATGCCGAGTTGCGCGACACGTTTCGCGACCTCGTCTACGCCGACGATGTCGACGCCGTGGTGTTCCTGCCCAATGGCGGTAATTTCTGCTCGGGCGGCGATGTCCACGACATCATCGGTCCGCTGGTCAAGATGGACATGAAGGCGCTGCTCGCCTTCACTCGCATGACTGGTGACTTCGTCAAGGCGATGCTCAACTGCGGCAAGCCGATCATCTCGGCGGTCGACGGCGTGGCGGTCGGCGCCGGCGCCATCATCGCCATGGCCTCCGATATCCGCATCGCCACCCCGGAGGCCAAGACCGCCTTTCTCTTCACCCGCGTCGGCCTCGCCGGCTGCGACATGGGCGCCTGCGCGATCCTGCCGCGCATCATCGGCCAGGGGCGCGCCGCGGAGCTGCTCTACACCGGTCGCACCATGAATGCCGCGGAAGGCGAGCGCTGGGGTTTCTACAACCGCCTCGTCGAGCCGGCCGCGCTCGAGCCCGATGCGCTCGAAATGGCGGCGCGGATCGTCTCCGGCCCAACCTTCGCGCATGGCATCACCAAGACGCAGCTCAACCAGGAATGGTCGATGGGACTCGACCAGGCGATCGAGGCGGAAGCGCAGGCACAGGCGATCTGCATGCAGACAGCTGATTTCGAGCGCGCCTACAAGGCGTTCGTCGCAAAGGAAAAGCCTGTGTTCGAGGGGAATTGAGATGGGCGGATTGTTGGACACGTTGGCGGGACAGAACCCCCCTCTGTCCTGCCGGACATCTCCCCCTCAAGGGGGGAGATTGGCGGTTTCGGCGCCCCGCTCATTCTTGCGGCTTTGGCGATTGGCGAAAGCCGACATGACAGCTGATCTCCCCCCAAGAGGGGGAGATGTCCGGCAGGACAGAGGGGGGCGCCGTAGAGCACAGACCTCGCAGAACTGCGGAGGCAAACATGTCTGACCGTTCCTTCCTCAACTGGCCCTTCTTCGAGGAGCGCCATCGCCAGCTCGCCGACCAGCTCGACGCCTGGTGCGCGAAGAACCTGCCGGTCGACCATCACGATGTCGACGCCGCCTGCCGGGAGCTGGTGGCGAAGCTCGGCCGTGACGGTTGGCTGAAGCCGACGGCGCTCGACACGGACAATCCCGGACCGCTCGACGTGCGCACGCTTTGCATCACGCGCGAGACACTTGCCCGCCATGACGGGCTGGCCGACTTTTCCTTCGCCATGCAAGGGCTCGGCACCGGCGCGCTCAGCCTGTTCGGCACGCCGGACCAACAGCATTGGCTGGGCAAGACGCGGGCCGGCAAGGCGATCTCGGCCTTCGCGCTGTCGGAGCCGCGCTCCGGATCGGACGTCGCCAACATGGAAATGACGGCCACGCGCGATGGCGACGAATATCTGCTGACCGGCGAGAAGACCTGGATTTCCAATGGCGGCATCGCCGATCTCTACATCGTCTTCGCCCGCACCGGCGAGGCGCCTGGCGCCAAGGGGATTTCCGCCTTCATCGTACCTGCCGAAACCGAAGGCTTGAGCATCGCCGAGCGGCTGGAGACGATCGCCCCGCACCCGCTGGCGCGACTGTCGTTCGACAATGCCCGCGTTCCCGCTTCCGCGCTGATCGGCAAGCCCGGCGACGGCTTTCGCATCGCCATGTCGGTCCTCGACGTGTTCCGCTCGACCGTGGGTGCCGCGGCACTCGGTTTTGCCCGTCGTGCGCTGGACGAAAGCGTCAGCCGCGCTGCAGAGCGCGAACTGTTCGGCGCGCCGATGGCGGACCTGCAGATGGTGCAGGGCCACATCGCCGACATGGCGTTGGATGTCGATGCCGCGGCGCTTCTCGTCTACCGCGCCGCCTGGACCAAGGACATGGGGGCCCCACGCGTGACCCGCGAGGCGGCGATGGCCAAACTGTTCGCAACCGACCGCGCACAGGAGGTGATCGACGCGGCCGTGCAGCTGCATGGCGGCGACGGGGTGCGCAAGGATCACATCGTCGAAAGCCTCTATCGCGAGATCCGTGCGCTGCGCATCTACGAGGGGGCATCCGACGTGCAGAAAGTGGTGATCGCGCGACAGGTCATGGGGGCGGCGTGAGACTGATGAATGTCCCGCAGCCCGCATTTCGATTAGGGGGAGTCTAGTCATGCACAGCATCCTGCAGCCGGAAGGCTGGGCAAAGCCCATCGGTTACGCCAACGGCGTCGCCGCGCGCGGCCGGCTGGTGTTCGTCGGCGGCCAGGTCGGCTGGAATGCCGAGTGCCGGTTCGAGACCGACGATTTCGTCGGCCAGGTGCGCCAGACGCTCACCAACATCGTCGCCGTGCTGGCCGAGGCGGGCGGCGAGCCGCATCACATCACCTCGATGACCTGGTATTTCACCGACAAGGCCGAGTATCGCGCCAATCTCAAGGGCATCGGCGAGGCCTACCGCGCGGTCATCGGCCGCCACTTCCCGGCCATGGCGGCCATGCAGGTCGTGGCGCTGGTCGAGGACCGCGCCAAGGTGGAGATCCAGGCGACGGCTGTTATTCCGGAGTGAATTGCGCCAGGTCGACCGGCGCGCCGAAAACTCGCGCTGACGTTTGAAGGCATAGGCCCGATTCGATCAGAGATCATCGCCTTGACTATTCGAACCGCCGCTTGGCTCTAAACACAAACTGTGATCAGATGATCACGCTTGCTTCGGCGGGCGCACTCGGGCATCGCACATAGCTTCTGCCGGCATCTGAGGAAAGCAAAACCGTGGCTCTGGGCTTCGAACCCGTATCGGGACGCATCACCGTCCAGGATGGCGTCTACCAACAGCTCCGCCATGCCTTGATGGTCGGCAGCTTCGATCCGGGACAGGTGCTGACCATCGCCGCGCTGGCCGAGGCCTTCGGCACCTCGAACATGCCGGTGCGCGAGGCCTTGCGGCGGCTGGCGGCGGAAAACGCGCTGGAGATCTCGCAGAACGGCTCGGCCTGCGTGCCGGTCGTCACGCGGGCGCGGCTCGACGACCTTTGCCGGGCCCGTCTCGCCGTCGAGGGGCTGGCGGCCGAACTCGGCGCGCCGCGGCTGACGGCGGTCGAGATCGACAGCCTGCAGCGCATCACCGACGACCAGCAGGCGATCGGCCGCGACGGCAGCATCTATGAGCTGATCGCCAAGAACCAGCAGTTCCATTTCATCATCTACCGCGCCTCAGGCTCGGACGTGCTGTTTCAATTGATCGAAACGCTGTGGCTGCGCTTCGGCCCCTATATGCGGCTGTTGTCCAACCACGTGGCGCCGCTGATGCGCGCCGGAACGATGGAGCCCTCGGGCAGGCATGTCGCGATCATTGCCGCGCTGAAGGACAAGGACTTTGCCCGCGCCCGCTACGAGTTGGTGGCGGACATCACGGCGACGCAGATGACGCTGCGCGCCATCTGCCCCGATGTGCCAGAGCCCAGGACGGTCGACTTCACCGGTTTCGGCAAAGCTTCCTGATCTTCCTCAGCGTTGGGCTGACCCAAAGACCGAGAAGGTCTGTCGCGGCCGCGCTGGACCAAAGCAATCGGCTGCTTTTTGGCACCTTGCCGCTTTTCTTTAGCCTTAAAGGATTGATCCCTCGTTTCGTTTTGTGATCACATGATCACAAGGAGCGAGACAGAAGATGTCCGGCTATTTTCTCTACCATTCGATCGGCACCTTCCCCGGCAAGGGCGAGAGCATGGCCGCCGCACTGGCGGACTTCTCTGCCATCTGGTCGGCGGAAGACGACGGCCAGTGGCCGGCCGCGCTTGCCGCGCGGCAACGCTTCATCGACACCTGGATCAGGCTGATCGACGCACCGCAGGGCACGCTGACCACCGCCGAGAACGTCACCTCGGCGCTCTACAGCCTGATCGGCGCCCTGCCCTCCGAGCGTCTGGCGGGAAAGCGCGTGCTGGTTGCCGCCGACTGTTTTCCGAGCCTGCATTTCCTGCTGGCAGGCTTGGCCCAACGTTTCAATTTCACGCTCGACACCGTGCCGCTCAGGCCTGGCGAAAGCTGGGTTCGCGACGAGGATTTCGTCGCCCGCTGGCAGGAAGATGTCGGGCTGGCGCTCATCACCTTCGTGACCTCGACGGCCTCGCACCGCTGCGATGTGGCGAAGCTCGCGGCGCATGGCCGGGCGATGGGCAGCATCGTCGGGGTCGACATCACGCAAGGGGTCGGCGTGGTGCCCTTCTCGGTGGCAGAGACGCCGGTCGATTTCGTCGTCTCGACATCGCTTAAGTGGCTGTGCGGCTCTTCCGGCGCCGGCATTCTGCAAGTCGCGCCGGACCTTATGGCCACATGCCGGCCGGAGCTGCGCGGCTGGTTCAGCCAGCCGAATCCGTTCTCCTGGGATCTCGACGCTTTCAGCTACGCAAGCGACGCGCGCCGCTTCGACCACGGCACGCCAGCGATCCTGGCCAGCGTCGCCTCGCTGCCCGGCCTGCAATGGGTGGAAGAGACCGGCATCGACGCCATCCGCGCGCAGAACGCGGCGCATGTCGGGCGCATCATAGACGCCGCGATAAGCAATGGCTGGACGATCCGCTCGCCGCTCGATGCGGAGAAACGCGGCGGCAGCGTGATGATCGGCCTGCCGCAAGGCGTCGAGGCGGCGAAGCTCGTCGCGACACTGCGCGATGAGCGGCTCTATTGCGACGCCCGCGGCACGACGCTCAGGCTGTCGCCCGGCATGGTCACGGCGGACGAGGCCGTCGGGGCGCTGATTGCGCGGCTGCAAGACCTGATCGGCTCGCGCCAGCACCGCGCATCCTGATTTCAGGCGCCGCCTCGCCTGCGGCGTCCGGGAGCTGGATGCTGGAAGGGGCGGATCAGGAAATGCGCCACGCGAAGTGGCCGAACCAGAGGGAAGCAACATGCTCAAACGTCTAGGACTGATTGGCGTGGTCATCGCAGCCGGCATCGCCTTCGCCACACCCGCCTTCGCCGACAAGATCATGGTCGGCGCCTACCCCGCCAACCCGCCATGGGAATACAAGACCGATTCCGGCGGCTTCGAGGGTTTTGAGATCGATGTCGCCAACGACGTCGCCAAGCGCATCGGCGCCGAGGTCGAGTTCCAGGATCTCGGCTTCCAGGCGCTGTTCGCGGCGACAGCTTCCGGCCGCATCGACTTCGCCGTGTCGTCGATCTCGATCACCAAGGAGCGCCTGCAGAACCAGGGCTTCACCCAGGCCTACTACGACAGCGACGGCACCATCGTCGGCAAGGCGGATTCGACCATCAAGACACTCGACGACCTCAAGGGCAAGACCATCGGCGTCATCGCCGGCTCGACCGGCGAAGCCTACATGAAGGAAAACGCCGCCAAGCTCGGCGTTGCCGAAACCAAGAGCTACAACGCCCAGCAGGATCTGCTGCTTGACGTGCAGAACGGCCGCATCGACGGCGGCGCCGGCGAGCTCGCCGGCTTCCTGTTCGCCATCAAGCAGATGCCGGCGCTGAAGATCCTGGTGCGCATCCCGACCGGCGAGCGCTTTGCGATGATGACCAAGAAGGGCCACCCGCTGCTCGAAAAGGTCAACGAAGCGATCACCGCGATGAAGAAGGACGGCACCATGGCCGCGATCCACAAAAAGTGGTTCGGCGTCGATCCGGAAGCCGGCACCAGCACGGTGGCGCCGGGGCCAATCCCGCAATAAGCCGGCTAATTATAGCCGTTCGCGAGAGCGTCGGTAACAAGGCCGGCGCTCTCCGATTCCCATCCGTCCAGGCCCGCGAAAGCGCGGGCTTGGCATTGCCTTGACGGTGACGCCGATGGAACTGATCGACACCTTCTTCAACTGGAGCATCCTCGTCCGATCGTTTCCGATCCTGATCCGCGGGCTCGGCAACACTATCCTGCTCGGCTGCGCCGCAATCGTCTTCGGCACCATCGCCGGGCTGGCGATCTGCCTAATGCGGCTCTATGCGCCGAAGCCGCTAAGGCGGCTGGCCATCCTCTACATCGACATCTTCCGCGCGCTCCCGATCCTGGTGGTGCTGATCCTGATCTACTACGCCCTGCCCTTCGTCGGCATCCGCCTGTCGTCCTTCGTTTCGGCGGCCCTTGCGTTGTCATTGGTGCTTGCCGCCTTCACGGCGGAAGTCTGCCGCGCCGGCATCGAGAACATCCCCAAGGGCCAGTTCGAGGCTGCCGCAGCGCTC
>NZ_RZOT01000709.1:0-2375 GCF_003999085.1 Mesorhizobium sp. M4A.F.Ca.ET.090.04.2.1 | reverse complement strand
GTCGAGGATTTGCCGCCACCGGAGCCTGCTCCGCCGGCGGAAATCGCTCCTCCGATTCGCCAGCCTGCGCCGGTCGAACCGGAGCGGATGGTTGCCGAGATTGCCCCCGAGCCGCAGCCGATCCCGCACACCCCGGAGCCAAAGCCCTCAACCGGCAAGATAACCGTCGCAAAAAAGGTCGAGCAGAAGGCCGAGGCGCAGAAGGCGCCGGAGCCGGCGCCGCGGCGCTCCTGGTTCCAGCGCATGCGGGACGGGCTTGCCCGCTCCTCGCGCGAGCTGTCGGGCAACATTGCCGGCGTCTTCACCAAGCGCAAGCTGGACGAGGACACTCTGCAGGACCTGGAGGACGTGCTGATCCGCGCCGATCTCGGCCTGGAGACCGCGCTCCGCGTCACCGATGCGCTGGCCTCCAGCCGCTACGGCAAGGACGTCTCCGACGCCGAGGTGCGCTCGGTCATGGCGGCCGAGGTCGAGAAGGTGCTGACCCCCGTCGCCCTGCCGCTGGAGCTCGACCTCACCCACAAGCCGCATGTCATCCTGGTGGTCGGCGTCAACGGCACCGGCAAGACCACGACGATCGGCAAGCTGGCCGCCAAGCTGACCGATGGCGGCCTGTCAGTGATGCTCGCCGCCGGCGACACCTTCCGCGCCGCCGCGATCGAACAATTGAAGATCTGGGGCGAGCGGACGAAATCGCCGGTCATTGCCTCAAAACTCGGCGCCGATGCCGCCGGCCTCGCCTACGACGCCTTCGAGAAGGCCAAGGATGCCGGCTCCGATGTGCTGATCATCGACACCGCCGGCCGGCTGCAGAACAAGGCCGAGCTGATGGCGGAGCTGGAGAAGATCGTGCGCGTGCTGGGCAAGCTCGATCCGGAAGCGCCGCACACCGTGCTGCAGACGGTCGATGCCACCACCGGCCAGAATGCGCTGAGCCAGGTCGAGATCTTCCGCAACGTCGCCGGCGTCAACGGCCTGGTGATGACCAAGCTCGACGGTACGGCGCGCGGCGGTATTCTGGTGGCGATCGCGGCCAGGCACAGGCTGCCGGTCTATTTCATCGGCGTCGGCGAGCAAGTCGACGACCTCGAACCTTTTTCAGCCAGCGAATTCGCCCGCGCGATCGCTGGCGTGGCTTGAACGATCCCAAAAGCGCCGACTTTCGGGACAACAAGGACTTCCATGAACATCCTCGAACGCGACCCGTCAGACCCGCAGAAACAGAAGAAGGAAGGCGTAAACCCGGTGCTCAAGCTGGCGCTGGAGCTCGGTCCGCTGATGGTGTTCTTCTTCGCCAATTCGCGCAGCGAATGGCTGGTGCAGAAATTCCCGGTGCTGGGCGAGCTCGGCGGGCCGATCTTCGTCGCCACCGGCCTGTTCATGGTTGCCACTGCGCTGGCGCTCATCGTTTCCTGGCTGCTCATCCGCACCTTGCCGATCATGCCCATGGTGTCGGGTGTCGTCGTCCTCATCTTCGGCACGCTGACGCTCTATTTGCAGGACGACGTCTTCATCAAGATGAAGCCGACCATCGTCAACACGCTGTTCGGCGGCGTGCTGCTCGGCGGCCTGTATTTCGGCAAGTCACTGCTCGGCTATGTCTTCGATTCAGCCTTCAGGCTAGACACCGAAGGCTGGAAGAAGCTCACCTTCCGCTGGGGCCTGTTCTTCCTCTTCCTGGCCCTCGTCAATGAAGTGGTCTGGCGGAATTTTTCCACCGACGCCTGGGTTACCTTCAAGGTCTGGGGCATCATGCCCATCACGCTTCTCTTCACCTTCAGCCAGATGCCACTGATCATGCGCCATTCGCTTGAGGACAAGGCTAAGGAGGAGAACGCTGGCAAATAGAGCAATTCCAGGAAACGTGCGCAGCGGTTTTCCGTCCGGAATTGCGGCAGAACAAGAGAGGGACGGGGCATGGAATTCCTCACCACGCGCGACGAGCTGAGGGCGATCTACAAGACGCCCCGACCGACCGATGGCCCCATCCGCAAGGAACTGAAGGCGCTTGACGGCCATTGCCGCTCCTTTATCGGCAAGAGCCCCTTCGTGCTGATCGGCTCCTCCGACGGCGCCGGCAATGCCGACGTAACGCCGAAAGGCGACAAGCCCGGCTTCGCCGCCATCCTCGACGACGCGACCATCGCCATCCCCGACCGGCCCGGCAACAACCGGCTGGACACGCTGGAGAACATCGTCCGCAATCCCTCGGTCGGGCTGTTGTTCCTCATTCCCGGCATGAACGAGACGCTGCGCGTCAACGGCGACGCCCGCATCACCGTCGATGCCGGCCTGCGCGGGCGGCTGGCCGTCGACGGCAAGGAGCCGCAGAGCGTCATCGTGGTGTCGGTCAAGGCCGCCTACATGCATTGCGC
>NZ_RZOT01000708.1:0-2378 GCF_003999085.1 Mesorhizobium sp. M4A.F.Ca.ET.090.04.2.1 | reverse complement strand
GTAGAGCTCCCCCTTCCCCCCTTGTGGGGGAAGGTGGATCGGCGCGCAGCGCAGAGACGGATGAGGGGTGTTCCAGCGGAGTGAGGCGCTGGCGACCGTGTCGCGCCTTTCGCCGCCGGCGGAGGTTTACGCCAAGCTGGAACACCCCTCATCCGTCCGAGCTTCGCTCGGCCACCGCCCGGCCCTTCGCAGGCTCAGGGCGTTCGAAGCTCGAAAAGCCAAGCAATTGGCTTTTTCGTCCGCTAACGCGGACCACTTCTCACCCCACAAGGGGAGAAGGGGAGGTCGCGCGGCTCCCCCACCCGTGCTCTACTCCCCCGGGACCCACCATGATTCGCGCTCTGCTCGCCGCCCTTCTCCTCGCCACGCCGGCCCAGGCCGACGACATGTCGGTGTTCGTCAGGAACCAGCGGTCGCAGGGCGTCGCGCTGGAACTGTTCAGCCGCGACCGCGACACGGTCTGGCCGGGCGGCGACAAGGTCTTCCTCATCCGTCCGGGCGCACGCAAATCCGTGCCTATCTCCTGCAATCCGGGCGAGAACATCTGCTGGGGCGCCTGGGTCAATGGCGACGACCAGGTCTCCGCCGGCGTCGGCCCCGACAACGACCAGCCCTGCGATACATGCTGCTTCATCTGCGTCGAGCATTCCACCGAGACGATCGACCTGGCGGAGTGACGGGGGGCGCCGATCTCCCCCCATGAGGGGGAGATGTCGCCGAAGGCGACAGAGGGGGTCGCCGCGCGTCGAGCGCCGACGCTGTGCGCGACAAGAGACGCTGTGCGCGACAAGAGATGACGCTGGCGCTTCACGCGCGAGGACCCCCTCTGACCGCTTCGCGGCCATCTCCCCCTCAAGGGGGGAGATCGGCCGGCACCGCCGCTTTCGCCAATCCCAAAATTCCGCCCGTTATTTCGCCACCGCCCCTTGGCATTGGCTCGCGCCATGCCATCATCCCGCCATCGGCCATGGGGGCCGATTCTTTTCGGGGGACTGCCATGACTTTCTTCACCGCCCGCCGCATCGCTGCGGCGTTCTTCATCGCCACGCTGGCCGCGCCGGCCGCTCATGCCGGCGACGTCACTTTCGAGATCAGGAACGGCCATCCAAATGCCATGCGGCTCGAGCTCTACAGCCAGGACCGCGACTATGTCTGGCCGGGCAATGGCAAGGATTTCTACCTCGACGACGGCGAGACCAAGGAACTGCCGATCTCCTGCGATGAGGGCGAATCGATCTGCTACGGCGCATGGGTCGACGGCGACGAGGGCACCTATTGGGGCGTCGGCCCCGGCAACAAGGAAAAATGCGAAGACTGCTGCTACACCTGCAGCGGCGGCGAGACCGAGGAAATCAACCTGGTGGAGTGAGCGATAATCTCCCCCCTCGTGGGGGAGATGTCGCCGAAGGCGACAGAGGGGGTCGCTTCGCGTAAAACGCAAGCGCCCCTTCCTGCGAGAGCCAAGGTCGGCGCTTCACGCGCAACGACCCCCTCTGGCCGCTTCGCGGCCATCTCCCCCTCAAGGGGGGAGACTTGGCGTTCCAGCCAACTTGACGCCCTTCCCACCCTCGCCCTAGCCTGTCTCCACCCAAGAGGAGACCCCACCCATGGCAGGCACGGTCGAAAGCGAGAAGGTCGACGTCTCCTTTTCCGGCAAGCGCTGCATCCATTCGCGCAACTGCGTGCTCGGTAATCCGCACGTCTTCGTGCCCAACGCCAAGGGCGAATGGATCCACCCCGAGGCGGCCAGCGTCGAGAAGGTCGTGGCGCTGGCGGAGAACTGCCCGTCCGGCGCCATCACCTACCATCGCAAGGATGGCGGACCGCAGGAGAAGCCGCCGGTGGTCAACACCGTGCGGCTGCGCGAAAACGGCCCACTGGCCGTGCATGGCGAGATCGTGCTCGGCGACGAGACCTTCCATCGCGCCACGCTCTGCCGCTGCGGCCAGTCGCAGAACAAGCCGTTCTGCGACAACAGCCATATCAAGGCGGGCTTTGCCGCCACCGGCGAGCCGCCGCTGAAGGACACGCCTGCGCTCGAAGCCCGCGACGGGCCACTGAAGATCACGCCGACCGTCAACGGTCCGCTCAAGCTCGAAGGCAATGCCGAGATCGTCACCGGCACCGGCCACACCATCGACCGCGCCACGCGGGTTTTCCTCTGCCGCTGCGGCCATTCAGCCAACAAGCCGTTCTGTGACAATTCGCATAAAAGGGTGGGGTTCGTGGGGTAGCGTCCTTCTCCCCGTTCACGGGGAGAGCGACTGTCTTGGCTGTCAAGCTGTTTGCCATGGTTTTTGGTCGCGGATGATGGCGTTGAGAATGGTCAGCAGCTTTCGCATGACGGCCACGACGGCGACGATCTTCGGCTTGCCAAC
>NZ_RZOT01000707.1:0-2380 GCF_003999085.1 Mesorhizobium sp. M4A.F.Ca.ET.090.04.2.1 | reverse complement strand
GAGGTAGTCATGAAAAAGCTCCTGCTCGCCTCCGTCATCGCGATTGCGTCGGCGGCGGCTATGATCAGCCCGGCCAGTGCCGACAGCCTGCGCCTCGGTATCGGCATCGGCCCGGCCTATGACGATGACTATTATGGCGCCTATCGCCCCTATTACGGCGACCCTTACTATCGTCCGCACTACCGCTACAATGTCTACGACGATGGCTACAGGCCGCGCTACTACATGCGCCACCACCGTCATTGCTGGACCGAGTACCGTAAGCACTGGCGCCACCACCACCGCGTGATCGAGAAGATCCGCATCTGCGAACGGCGGTGGTAAGCGTTGATACCGCCTCCCCTTCTCCCCTTGCGGGAGAAGGGCGTCGCGCTTGCAAATCCCCGCCCACATGGCATCTGATCTCCACCCCGCGACGAACTGCTCAGGCGGCTTGCGCGTCCTTTCTGGTTCCATCCTTCGCCGTGACCGACATCCTCTCATCGGCACGCTGAAGCGCGGCGGAACCCGCTTGCCGCTCGGCATCCCGTCTGCGGTGGGCACGACGCCCCTTGCCGCTACCCCGCGGCAATCTCCTCCTCATGGGGCCAGATCCACACCGACGAATATTAGCGATTGGGAACATAGGTCTCCTGCGGTGCGTTTAGCCGATGATCAGCCTCAGGAGGAGGTTGCCATGAAAAAACTGCTACTTGCTTCAGTGATCGCCGTTGCCACCGCGGCAGCCACGGTCGCGCCGGCGGATGCGCGCGGATTGGGATTTTTCGGTCCCGCTTTCGGTCCGTTCGGCGGCCCGTTCTACGGCGGCCCGTTCGGTGGACCTTTCTATGGTGGACCCTTCGGCGGACCGTTCTATGGCGGCGGACCGTTTTACGACTATGGCGGCCGCTATTACGGCCCGCGCTATTACCGTGACTATTATCCCGGTTACGTGGGCCGCTATCCGCACCGCTACCATTACCGGCACCATTACCGCCATTGCCGCGTGAAGTGGGTGAGGCACTGGCACCATCACCGCCGGGTGCTGGAACGCGTGCGGATTTGCCGTTACTGACGAGGCGGGCAGGGAGCGAGGCTCCCTCGTCAACCTCGGGCTTGACCCGCGGATGGATACCGTGACGCCAGTCCTACAATGCGGCGGATCAGAATTCCGCTTCGCCGCAACGCTCACAAGTCACGGCATGGATCTCAGGGTCTGCGCGCGTCGCTTCGCTCCTTGCTTCGCCCTGGATGACGACCGCGAAGCTTGTGGGCGCCACCTCCTCCGCCTTGCAAATCCCTGCCAAAATGCCATCTAGAAAGCCGGCACTCAGGAGACAAACGCGTGACGCAGCGAAGCGGCAGCGCCGACCTGCCGCTGCATGGCGGGCGGGTCCCGAAATGGCTGGGCGATCGGATGACGAAGCTGGGCGCCGTGCTGTGCGAAGCCATCATCCACCATTACGGCCGCGACGAGCTTTTGCGGCGCCTGGCGCACCCCTTCTGGTTCCAGTCTTTTGGCGCCGTGATGGGTATGGACTGGCACTCCTCCGGCATCACCACCTCGGTCATCGGCGCGCTGAAGCGCGGCCTCAACCCGCTATCCGGCGAGCTCGGCATCCATGTCTGCGGCGGGCGCGGCGCGCATTCGCGCAAGACGCCGGGCGAATTGCTGGCCATCGGCGACCGCACCGGCCTCGACGGCGAGGCTTTGGCCACCGCCAGCCGGCTGGTGGCCAAGGTGGACAGCGCCGCGGTGCAGGACGGCTACGACCTTTACCTGCACGGCTTCATCGTCACCGACGACGGGCGCTGGGTGGTGGTGCAGCAGGGGATGAACGGCGACGCCCGCCAGGCGCGCCGCTACCACTGGCTGTCGGAAGGCTTGACCAGCTTCGTCGACCAGCCGCATGCGGCAATCGAGGGCGAGCGCCAGGGCGAGATCGTCAACCTCACCGACCGGCGCGCCGAAAAAGCGCGCGGCGGCCAGATCCAGCTTCTGAAGACGATGAGCCCGGAAAAGATCCTGACCGAGCTCGCCGTGCTGGAGCCCCCGGAAATCGTGAGGCCTGAGCCGGAACCGGCCGCGCAGCCGCTGCTGCCCAACCTCGTCATGCCGGCGCATCACGACGTGCGCGAGAGCGACATCGTCATGCGCCGCCTGCACGGCAACATTTCCGCCGCGATCGAAAGCGGCCCCAAGGATTTTCCCGAGCTGCTTTTGGTTCCCGGCGTCGGCCCGCGCACCGTGCGCGCGCTCGCCATGGTCTCGGAAGTGGTGCACGGCGCACCCTACCGCTTCTCCGACCCGGCGCGCTTCTCGCTCGCCCACGGCGGCAAGGACCGCCACCCCTTCCCCGTGCCGCTGAAGGTCTATGACGAGACGATATCGGTGCTGAAA
>NZ_RZOT01000706.1:0-2402 GCF_003999085.1 Mesorhizobium sp. M4A.F.Ca.ET.090.04.2.1 | reverse complement strand
CCGCTCCAACATTGCCGACAACAATTCCTACGAGCAGTGGCTGGCGGAAGGCGAAAAGACCGCGCCGCAGCGGGCTAACGAGCTCGCCCGCCGCTGGCTGGAAAGCTACGAGGCGCCTTACCTCGATCCGGCGATCGACGAGGCCCTGACCGACTTCATCGCCAGGAAGAAAGGCTCGATGGCCGACGCCTTCACTTGAAAGGAGCCCGAGTCAGGCCGGGCTAAAGTGGCCGACATCATCCACAAGGAAGTCTGGCGGAGCGCATTCTCCGAGCCGGGCAAGAAGGGATGATTGTTTCGCGCGGCACGGTCGACGATGTCTCGGCCGTGCTCGCGGTCGATGGCTTGATCCCGCGCGGCGGCTTCCGTTTCACGAGCCAAGACACAGTACCCGCCGGGCGCTCCGGCATGCCCGCCAGGTCCATCCTGCTGGTCGGGCAGGCGGGTGCTGCGCCGTGGCCGCATTTCCTGCGCTGGCAGGAGCGGCAACCGCAGGCCATCGCCAATCCGCTCGACACCTGGGCGCGCGAAGTGATCGGCTCGGTTGCGGAAAAGTTCGGCGCGCGCGCCGTGTCGCCCTCCGACAGGCCGTATCTCCCGTTCCAGCAATGGGCGATGCGGGCGGAGGGATTAAGGCCTTCGCCGCTCGGCATTCTGATGCATCCGCGCTACGGGCTCTGGCACGCCTATCGCGGCGCGCTGCTGTTCGAAGAGACGATCTCGATTCCCGAAGCTGACGCAACTCTCCATCTTTGCGATGCATGTGTCGAAAAACCTTGCCTGAAATCCTGCCCGGTCGACGCCTATGCGGCGGATGGTTTCGCGCACCAGGCCTGTCTGGCGCATGTGCGCGGTGCTGATGGCGCGCCTTGCCGCACCGGCGGCTGCCTCGACCGCAACGCCTGTCCCTTTGGCGCCGACTATCGCTATCCAGCCGATGTTCAGGCCTTCCATATGGCGTCGTTCGCCGGCCTGTAGCGATGGTTCCGAGCCGCACGGAAACTTGACCGCGATTGAGATGTCGTGGCTTGCCCTGACGGCGGGCGCGGATATCTATCGCGTGGCAGCAAGCGGAGCGCGCAATGACGAAGCAGGACCTCGAGATCAAGACCCAGGATGGTACGGCGAAAGCCGGGCTGTTTCGTCCAGCCGCGCCGGCCAAGGCCGGAATCATCCTCTACATGGATATTTTCGGTCCGCGCACGGCGCTCGACCAGATGGCCGAGCGCCTTGCTGGGCAAGGCTACGCCGTGCTGGTTCCCGATCTCTTCTACCGCAGCGTGCCCTACGGTCCGTTCGACCCCAAGACCGCCTTTGCCGATGAAAAGACCAAGGCCGCGCTGTCGGCGTTGAGCGGCGGCACCACGCAGGACATGACCATTCGCGACGGCGGCGCCTTCCTCGACGCGCTGGCCGCCGAGGGCATCACCGGACCGGTTGGCGTCGTCGGCTACTGCATGGGTGGCGCGCGGGCGCTGAACGCGGCGGCGAGCTATCCGCACCGGATCGTTGCCGCCGCCAGCTTCCATGGTGGCAATCTAGCCAGCGATGCCGCGGACAGCCCGCACCGCAAGGCAGCAATGATCAAGGCGCGCGTCTATGTCGGTGTTGCCGGCGTCGACCGCAGCTTTCCGCCGGAACAGTCGGCGCGGCTGGCCGAAGCGCTGAGAGTGGCCGAGGTCGACCATGTGATCGAGAACTATGTCGGCATGGGGCATGGATGGTGCGTGCAGGATCACAGTGCCTATGATGAAGCCGGTGCTGAGCGCCACTGGAAGCGGTTGACCACGTTGTTTGCCGAAACCCTCGGGTAAAGTTTGGCTCCCCTTTTTTGGCGGCGGTGCGCGGCTTCGAAAGTTCGCCCCGCCCCTCATCCGCCCTTCGGGCACCTTCTCCCCGTGAACGGGGAGAAGGGAAAAGCGCTGCGGCAAAAAAATCTTTCCATAACCCCAAGGATTAGCCATTAGCCTTCGTCCAATAAGCAAATGATGGCGATGATGCTGGACGAGGGCGAACCCTCCGACGTCGAATTGATCGGGCGGGCGAAGGGCGGAGACAGGGGTGCTTTCGGCAAATTGCTCGAAAGGCACTATGGCTTCGTCTATCGCGCCGCCTATCGCTGGTGCGGCAGGAAGGCGGACGCCGAAGACATCGCCCAGGAAGTCTGCGTCCGGCTCGGCCGGGCGATCCGCGACTACCATGGTAAGGGCGCGTTCACGACGTGGCTCTACACCATGACGCTGAACGCGGCGCGCGACATGATGCGCAAGAGCGCCCGCGACACCCAGAAGACCGAGGCCTACGGCGCCTATGCGCTGATCGCGGGAGAGGCGGCGGCGGAACTCGAGGACCCGGCCGAGGCGCTATGGACGGCCGTGCGCAAGCTGCCGGACAAGCAGCGC
>NZ_RZOT01000705.1:0-2405 GCF_003999085.1 Mesorhizobium sp. M4A.F.Ca.ET.090.04.2.1 | reverse complement strand
TTCCAGATCGCGCCGTGCTTCCGCGACGAGGATCCGCGCGCCGACCGTCTGCCCGGCGAATTCTACCAGCTCGACCTCGAAATGAGCTTCGTCGAGCAGGACGATGTGCTGTCGACCATGGAGCCGGTGCTTCGCGAAGTGTTCGAGAGCTTCGCCGCCGGCAAGCCGGTGACGCAGAAATTCCGCCGCATCCCCTATGACGAGGCGATGCGCACCTACGGCACCGACAAGCCGGACCTGCGCAACCCGATCGAGATGCAGGCCGTATCGGATCATTTCCGCGAGTCCGGCTTCAAGGTGTTCGCCAACATCCTGGCCAATGATCCGAAGGCCGAGGTCTGGGCCATTCCGGCCAAGACCGGCGGCAGCCGCGCCTTCTGCGACCGCATGAATTCGTGGGCGCAGGGCGAGGGCCAGCCGGGCCTCGGCTACATCTTCTGGCGCAAGGAAGGCGACAAGCTCGAAGGCGCCGGTCCGATCGCCAAGAACATCGGCGAGGTGCGCACCGAGGCGGTCCGCCAGCAGCTTGGCTTGGCCGACGGCGACGCCGCCTTCTTCGTCGCCGGCGACCCGAAGAAATTCGTCTCCTTCGCCGGTGCCGCGCGCACCCGCGCCGGCGAGGAACTGAACCTCGTCGACCGCGACCGTTTCGAGCTTTGCTGGATCGTCGACTTCCCGTTCTTCGAATGGAACGAGGAAGAGAAGAAGATCGACTTCGCCCACAATCCGTTCTCCATGCCGCAGGGCGGCATCGAGGCGCTGGGCGGCGAGGATCTGCTCGGCATCAAGGCGTTCCAGTACGACATGGTCTGCAACGGCTTCGAGATCGCCTCCGGCGGCATCCGCAACCATCTGCCGGAGACCATGGTCAAGGCCTTCGAGACGGTCGGACTCGACCGCGCCACCGTCGAGGAGCGCTTCGGCGGCCTCTATCGCGCCTTCCAGTATGGTGCGCCGCCGCATGGCGGCATGGCGGCCGGCATCGACCGCATCGTGATGCTCTTGGTCGGCGCCAAGAACCTGCGCGAGGTCACCATGTTCCCGATGAACCAGCAGGCCTACGACCTTCTGATGAACGCGCCCGCGGAAGCCACGCCGCAGCAATTGCGCGAACTGTCGCTGCGCGTCGCCGTGGCAAAGAAGGACTGACGGCAGCGTTGCAACTGCTCTTTCTCCCCGTCTCTATACGGGGAGAAATGTCCGGCAGGACAATGAGGGGCAGCGCGGACGTCGGTGATTTGCGAGCGGTCGTGGCAGCTGAAGCCTTCTGACAGGCAATCGGGTCAGAAACTGAATTTCATATTTGCAGGCGTCGGCGCTGCCCCTCATCCGCCTGCCGGCACCTTCTCCCCGTATCACGGGGAGAAGGCAGCTAGTCCGATCAGTCCTCGTTCGCCTTGACCTTGACGCCAAGCGTCTTCGGCAGGTCGAGCGGGTTCGACATCGCTCCGGCCATGATCAGCGCGAACGGCACCGCAGCCGGTGGCTCGGCCGAAATCTCCAGACTCTTCGGATCGTCGAGATATTTGCCGACCGCAGCCGTTACCTCGGCCGTCAGCTCAGGATTGTTGAGCTGGGCCATGCCGAACGGCACGATCGCCTTGGCCTGATTGGCGATGTCCTTGCCCGACATGCCCTGCTGCTTTCCAACATAGTCCAGCACCTTGTTGGTCAGCGAATCGTCGTCGAAGCGGATCGAGGCGCTGTTGAACGAAAGCTGCTGCAACAGGCCGAGCATGGCCATGCCCTGCGCCGAATTGTCGGCGCCTTCGGGCTGCGCGGCCATCTTCTTCTGCATCTCCTGCAGCGACTTGATGAAGTCGAGCGTATAGCCGCCGAGGCCGAAGGTCATGCCGAGCTTGCCGGCATTGTCGACCGCAATGTCGTATTTCGACAGCTCCATCTTGCCGTCCGCCGGCTGCCACGTGCCGGCGATGTCGATATTGCCCGAAATGTTCTGGTATCCGAGCGCTTCGATGGCCTCCTTGGACTTGGGGTCTTCGACCAGGGTCAGGTCGGCATTGAACTTTTCCGTCGTGCCGGAAAATTCCATCGCCTTGCCGTCCTCCGGCGGGCTGACCTCGATGGCAAGTCCGTCCATCGAGAAGGCGGTCTTGTCGGCAACCTTGACCGTCATGTTGGAGAGCTCGGCCGACTTGTACATCATCAGCGAGCCGAGCGGGCCAGTGGCGCCTTCGGCCGGCACCGTCATGTCATGGATCACGAACGGGCTGAGCGACAGCGTGACGCCGTCCTTGCTGTGCTCGAGGGCCGCGGTCGAGACGGTTTCGATGTCATAGCCGCCATCGGCTTCGCTGACGCCTTCGAGCTTGACGTCGCCGATGGTCAGCGGCTCCTTCTCGCCGGCCGGCTTCACGGCCACGCCCTGCAGCACCATGTTGGAC
>NZ_RZOT01000704.1:0-2412 GCF_003999085.1 Mesorhizobium sp. M4A.F.Ca.ET.090.04.2.1 | reverse complement strand
GGAGAGGGCGAGAGACGTCATAACCAACGGCTGGGACGATATCGTTGGTGTCAAGGTACGTTGCCTGCCTGCTGACGGGTACCTTGGCCCGGTATCCTTCAACAGTAGCATGGCTAGCGGAGCAAACGGTTCCTAGTTCACGAGTTTGAGGTCAGCAACGGCCTCGTGTGTCGTGATTTCGAAGGTCGCATTGTTTCTATATCGCGCTCCGAGCGAACTTCGAAATCGAAACGACACAGGAAATCAATGAGTTACCAGGATGTTTGATGCCGTTGGGACAGAGCGGGCGGCGTTCCGGCATCAAGGTGGTCTGCGCAGCACCCTGCGGCGCCGCCTCGCTGCCAATCCGCTCTGTGGGGACGGGGCGCCCTGCTCCAACCCCGCCAGGCAATCCCGCAGCAGACCCGCATCCTGCGCCGTCTTGGCCATCGACATGGCGCCCGAATAGGCGGCGACCGCCAGCGCGGCATAGCGCTCGGGGTCCATGCCCTCGTCCCGGCCCGCTTGCCGGTCGACCCGCAGCTTGTCGGCGATCGCCAGCCGCCACCCGGCAAAAATGCCGGCAAGCGCGATGCGGAAGTCCGGGTCGGCGAGCGACAGTTCATGCGCGAGGTTGTTGAGCGGGCAGCCGCGCACAAAGCCTTGCCGTTCCAGTTCAGCCGCCACCGCCTCGAACACGGCGCGGACGCCTTCGCGCGCCGTGGATGCGGCGCGCACCGGCGCGATCCAGGTCTGATCGACGGCGGCGGCCACCCGCTCCTCGATCACCGCCAGCGCCAGCGCCTTCTTGGTCGGGAAATGGTGGTGCAGCGCGCCGCCGGTGACGCCCGCCGCCGCCATCAGGTCGCCGAGGCTGGAGGCGTGATAGCCGCGCGCCTGGAAGGATTCCTCCGCCACGTCGAGCACGCGGCGGCGCATGCCCTCCGGGTCGTTGGTGCGTTTTTGGCGACGCGATTTCGGCTGGGCGGCAATCTCTCCTGACATCTGGGCACGATACCAGATTGACAAAACAGGACAACCGGTCTGTTTTACAAAACAGGACGATCACCCTGTTTTGGTGCCGACAATGGACCTTGCTCGAAACGAAATCTCTGCACGCCTTGCTTCACCGATCGTGGAACTCAGGCAGTACACGCTGAAGCCCGGCCGGCGCGAAACGCTGATCGACCTCTTCGATCGCGAGTTCATCGAGAGCCAGGAGGCGACCGGGATGACCATTATCGGCCAGTTCCGCGACCTCGACCGGCCCGACATATTCGTCTGGATGCGCGGCTTCGAGGACATGACAGCGCGAAAGGAGGCGCTGAGCGCCTTCTATGGCGGGCCGGTCTGGGCGGAGCATCGCGACGCCGCCAATGCGACGATGATCGATTCCGACGACGTGCTGCTGCTGAAACCGGCCTGGCCGGGCGCCGGGTTCGACATCCAAAGGTTGCGCCGGCCAGCTCCCGACAAAGTCGAAAACCAGAGCGAGAATAATCGCTTACCTGGTATTATTGAGATCCAGATTCATCATTTGCGACGCGGCGCTGAAGCCGGTTTCGCAAACCGCTTCGAGACCGAAGCCGTTCGGCTGCTCGCGGAAAACGGCATGCGCCTGCTTGGCGCCTTCATCAGCGAGCATGCCGAAAATACCTTCCCGCGCCTGCCGGTGCGGTCGGGCGAAAACGTCTTCCTCAGCGTCACCGGTTTCGACGACGAAGGCGCGCGCCGGCGGTCGCAAACCGCCCTCGCCGCTTTGCCGTCATGGCAGGCGTTCCGCGATACCACGCAGGCCGATTGCACAAAGCCTGCCGAGACGCTGCGCCTGACGCCCACGGTCCGATCACTGTTGAGGTGATTACCCGCCCAGGCCCGGCATCATTTCCAAGATCGCGTCGGCGATGGAAACCGGATCCTCCCAATGCGGGTTGTGACCGCAATCTTGCGCCCACACCAGACGTGAGCCCACCAGCGCCTGAGCCAGCGCTCGCTGGTGCACCGCGCCGAAAAGCGGATCGCGCCCACCAGCGATGATCAACGCCTGCACCTGCACGGCTCGCCCCACGGCGGTCAGATCGGCGCGACGGACTTCTTCGAGAATGGCGCGCCAGCGCGCCGCGGGAATCGCGGAGGCGTCTTTTGCGAGACCGGCGAGAAAAGCCTGCGGCACACCTGGCTGGCAGGCATGCCACCAGTCATAGAACGGATCGGCTGGCGAAATCGGATCGCGCAACGCCGCGACCCTGTCGGTCAATTGGTGATCCCGTCCGAAATCGGGCTTCAGCGTGCTGGCCACAATCCCCAGCCCGCCGATCAATTCGGGATGCCGCGCGGCCAGCATCATCGACACCATGCCACCCAGCGAATGGCCGACGACGACCGGCCGATCGAGCCGCAGGCTGCGGATCAGCCCGGCAATGTCCTCTGCGA
>NZ_RZOT01000703.1:0-2430 GCF_003999085.1 Mesorhizobium sp. M4A.F.Ca.ET.090.04.2.1 | reverse complement strand
AGATGTTGGAGGTGGCCTTGTCGCGGCGGATATGCTGCTCGCGCGTCTGCAGCGCCAGCCGGTAGCCGGGACGCCCCTTGCTGTCGGTGGACTGGCCGACCAGGCGGCCGGGCATCAGCCGGGTCAATTTGTCGGAGACGGCGCAATAGGCGGCGTGCGGGCCGCCGAAGCCCATCGGCACGCCGAAGCGCTGCATCGGACCGACGGCGATGTCGGCGCCCAGTTTGGCCGGAGCATCGGTCAGCGTCAGGCCGAGCGGATCGGCGATGAAGATGACCAGCGCGCCGATGGCGCGGGCTTTCTCGATCGCCGCCTTGTGGTCGCCATAGACGCCGAAGGTGTCCGGCCAGGAGACGAGCAGCGCGGCGGTGTTGTCGTCGATCGTCTCGCCGTCGACCTCTGTGCCGAGCGGCTCGGCGCGGGTGCGCACGACGTCCAGCGTCTGCGGATGCGGCGTGCCGGCAATCGCCACCTTGGTGCGTTTGTCGCGGTGATGGCGAAGGGCAATGCCGACGGCCTCGGCAACGGCGGTGGCTTCGTCGAGGAGCGAAGCCGACGCCACCGGCAGGCCGGTCAGTTCGGTGACCAGCGTCTGGAAGTTGAACAACATTTCCAGCCGGCCCTGGCTGATCTCGGCCTGGTAGGGCGTGTAGGCCGTGTACCAGGCCGGGTTCTCGAACAGGTTGCGCTGAATGACCGGCGGCACGTGGACGCCGTGGTAGCCGGCGCCGATAAAGCTCTTCAGCACCGTGTTCTTGGCCATCGTCGCCGACAATTCGGCCAGTGCTTCGGCCTCGCTGGCCGGCGCGGGCAGCGTCAGCGGCTGGTCGAGGCGGATCGATCTCGGCACGGCCTGGCTGATCAGCGTCTCGACGGACGGGACGCCGATTACGGCCAGCATGGCTCGGACATCATTGAGGCCGGGGCCGATGTGGCGGGCCGAGAAGGGGTAGGGTGCTGCGGTCATCGTAACTGTCCTGCTCTCAACCGATATGGGCCTTGTAGGCAGCTTCATCCAGAAGCCCGTCGAGCTGGCCTTCATTGGCGAGCTTCATCTTCCACAGCCAGCCGTCGCCCGTGGCGGCCGAATTGACCAGCGACGGATCCGACGACAGCGAGGTGTTGGCCTCGGTGATCTCGCCGTCGGCCGGTGCGTAGACATCCGACGCGGCCTTGACGGATTCGACCACGACGGCGGTGTCGCCCTTGGCCAGCTTGCGGCCGACTTCCGGCAGTTCGACGAAGACGAGATCGCCGAGCTGCTCCTGCGCGTAGTCAGTGATGCCAACGGTGGCGACGCCGCCTTCGACACGGAGCCATTCGTGGTCTTCGGTGAAATAGGTCTTTGCCATCGGGAATTATCCTTTGCGGTAGCGATGAGGTGTGAAAGGCAAGGGGTTGATATCGATCGGGATTTTCGTCCCGCGCACATCGGCGAAAAGTTTGCTTCCGGGCCTGGCGAGTGCCGTGTTGACGTAGCCCATGGCGACCGGATGACCGGCCGACGGGCCGAAGCCGCCGGAGGTGACATGGCCAGCCGCATTGCCGGCGGCGTCGAAAAGCGCGGCGCCCGCGCGCACCGGCTGGCGGCCGTCCGGCTTCAGTCCGACACGTTTCTGCGCCGACCCACGCTCCAGTATGGCGCGCAGAGCGTCGGCGCCGATGAAGTGGCCGGCGGCACGGATATCCTTGGGGACGGCCCACATCAATCCGGCGCTGGCCGGATCGAATTCCTCGGTGATGTCCTGGCCATGCAGGCAGAGCCCGGCCTCCAGCCGCAGGCTGTCGCGGGCGGCGAGGCCGATCCACTGCACGCGCTCGTCGTTGAGCAATGTCGCGACTAGGTCCCGCGCATCCGCTTCCGGCAAGCCGATCTCGAAACCGTCCTCGCCGGTATAGCCGGAGCGGCTCATGAACCAGTCTTCGCGCGGCTCGATGCCGTGCATGAACAGCAGCGCACCGGTCTCGATGCCGGCGCGGGCAAGGGCGGCCCAGGCCTCGGGACCCTGGACGGCGAGGAAGACGCGGTCGAGCGCATCCACCTTTGCCTCGAAATCCCCGGCCAGCGCCCGCAGGTGCTTCTCGTCGACGGCTGCGTTGCCGGCGTTGGCGACGACCATGAAGCGGTCGTCGCCAAGCCTGGTGATGATGAGGTCGTCGATGATGCCGGCGGCCTCGTTGAGGAAGAAGGTGTATTTCGACTGGGAAATATCGAGCGCGCCGGCATCGAGCGGGCAGGCGCGGTCGAGCAGCGCAATCGCGCCCGGGCCGCTGACCAGGAACAGCTTCATGTGCGAAATGTCGAACAGCCCGGCATGCTCGCGGGTGTGAAGGTGCTCCTTCATCACGCCGGCCGGATAGGTGAGCGGCATCGACCAGCCGGCGAACGCGCCAAAGCGCGCGCCAGCAGCCCTATGCAGATCTTCGAGG
>NZ_RZOT01000702.1:0-2433 GCF_003999085.1 Mesorhizobium sp. M4A.F.Ca.ET.090.04.2.1 | reverse complement strand
GTATGGGCTGACCCTGCAGATCGCCGGGCTTTCCGACGAGGGCAAGAGCATGGTGCGCCGCGACCTCGACGACGGCGCCTTCATCCTGTTCCACCTGGCGGACGACGGACGGCTGGTGGCGGCGAGCGGCATCGGTCCGGGCAATGCGGTGGCGCGCGATATCCGCCTGGCGGAAATGCTGATCGCCAAGCGCGCGGCGCCGGCGCCGGCGGCGCTCGGCTCGCAAACGGTCAAGCTCAAATCGCTGCTGGCGGCGTGAGGCTTCGGAAGGTGCCGGCATCTCGTGCGGCATGAGGGGGATCAAGAAATGGCACGCAACAGACCGACGGTCGCCGACCTGCAAGCGCTGAAGGGCAAGCGTCAGTTGTCCAAGCTGCGCGTCTTCTCGCTGGAAGAAGCGGAAGCCGCCGAAAGCGCTGGCATCGACATCATCTCGGTCACCTATGACCTGATCTTCGACCCGCGTTTCCGCGACGCCGCGCCGACCTGCTTCGCCATTCCCGGCGACGAACAGGCCAAGATGGGCGCCACCACCGACGATATCCTGCGCACAGCGGTGAAGCTGCGCGCGGCGAGCGCCGATGCGATGTACTGCTCGGCCAGTTTGCAGACGATCCGCCGGCTGCGCGACGAGCACATCCCGGTCTGCGGCCATGTCGGCCTGGTCCCGGCGCATGCGACCTGGACCGGCGGCTTCAAGGCGGTCGGCAAGACCGCCGAGAGCGCCGCTTTCGTCTGGAAGCAGGTCAAGGACCTCGAGGCGGCCGGCGCCTTCGCCGCCGAAATCGAGGTGGTGCCGGCCGAGGTCGCCAGCGCGATCTCGCGGCGCACGCCGCTGATCATGATCTCGATGGGTGCCGGCGCCGGCTGCGATGCCCAGTATCTGTTCTCGGAAGACGTGCTCGGCACCAATCGCGGCCGCTATCCGCGCCACGCCAAGCGCTACCGCGATCTCGCGGCGGAGTTCGACCGCATTCAGAGCGAGCGCATCGCCGCGTTCCGCGAATATGCCGCCGACATCCAGTCGGGCGCCTATCCGGAACCGCGCCACATGGTCGAGGCGGACGCGCTGGAATTGCGCAAGTTCGAGGCGTTCCTCGACGCGGAAGGCTAAACAGCCCGAACCCGAGGCGGCTAGAACAGCGCCTTCAGTTCGTCCAGCTTGTCGTTGACCAGCCAGCCGTAATAATTTTCCTCGGGCAGCTTTTCCGGCTCGCCGGCGGCGCGACGCTTGTCGTTCTCGGCCTTCAAAGCAGAGGCGCGCTGCTCGGGATTGCCGACATTGTAGAGCGTCGCCGTGAGGCCGGGATTGTCGGAGATGTCGAAGCCGGCAATGTTCTTATAGGCATCGATCGACGTCCTGATCGTCGCCGCGACATAGGCCAGCGTCAGGTCCGGATCCATGATGGTCTTGTAGACCGTGTTCGGATCGCCGACGTCGAGCTTCGGCAGTCCGGAAACCTTGTGCACGAGATCGCTCATCTGCAGCGCGGTCAGCGGATTGAGCTGGCCGAGGCCGAAGGTCTGGCCGGCATAATAGGGCTGGAAAAAGGTGGCGCCGAAACGGTCGTTGGGGAAGCTCGTCCCCCCGATGCTCTTGCCGCGGAACGAATGGTTCCAGACCTGCTCGCGGCATTCCCACAGATCGTAGCTGTCGGTCATGCCGGCGCATTTCTTGAATTCGGGGCGCTGGACGAAATCGCTGATGTCCTCGCCGTCATAGGCGAAGGAGAGCTTGCTCGACAGATAGGAGATCGCCTTGACGTAATAGGTCTGCAGCCGGTCGTAGGCGTCGACATTGTAGGTATGCTCGCCGACGATGGCGCCGACGATGTGCATCGGGTCGATGCCATAGGCGCCAGCCTCCTTCCTGATCTTGGCGCGCAGATCGGCGTCGCTCTTCAGCAGCGCGTAGACCTTGCGGTATTTGGCCTGGAAGGTCGTGTTGGTGGCTTGCGTCCGCCGGCTGGAGGCGCCCGGTATGTCGGGCTGGACGGCGTTGCGGTTTCCCGGCGGCACCAGGGTCTGCGCGTTGGCCACGGCCACAGCCGCCGCCATAGCCAGGCCGAGAAGGAGAAGAAGCCGTCTTTTCATACGCCGCCGCCCGTCAAGGCGCCCTGCCGGAACGATCCGGCAAGGCGCCTTAAGTGTTTTCTTCCATGCGTGCCCCAAACCGCTCGACAGTTTGGGCATGCCCGAGTCGCCGGGCAAACTAGGTAAAGCAGGTGGGAGAGTCGAGAGAAGCCCGCCTCCCGCCAAGGCGAAAGCCGGCCAGATGCTTCCATTTGGCCACACCCCGCCCGCCGTGCCGGACAAGCCTTGCCGGCCCGCCCGAAGCCAGAACCCTGCCCGGCATCGGGTTCCTTGCTGATGCATATCGTTGTCCCAAAACCGCTGCGCACTTTTGGGCGACATGCATTTACAGGATGAATC
>NZ_RZOT01000701.1:0-2446 GCF_003999085.1 Mesorhizobium sp. M4A.F.Ca.ET.090.04.2.1 | reverse complement strand
ACCATGAACGTGCCTTCGAACTCTGGCAGACCGGTATCATGGAAGCGCAGTTCATCGCTTCCGTCACCGCCGACCCGAAGCGGTTTTCCGCTGCGGATGCAAGGCAATGGGCGGCGTCCTTCGATTCCTGGGATATCGTCGACGGCGTCTCCGACCTGTTCGTCGACACGGACGCCTGGAAGGAACTGATCGAAGAGTTCGCGGCCGACGAGCGGGAGTTCGTTCGACGCACGGCCTTTGCCATGATGGCCTGGTCTGTCGTCCACCGGAAGCAAGAGCCGGTCGCGACCTTCCTCGGCTTCCTGCCAATCATCGAGGCGCATGCCGCCGACAGCCGCAATTTCGTGAGGAAGGCTGTGAACTGGGCGCTTCGTTCGATCGGCAAGCGTTCGGTGGAAATGCACGGCGCTGCCCTTGCCGTGGCCGAACGCCTGGCGCAGTCGACCGACAAGACGGCGCGCTGGATTGGCAAGGACGCAGTGAAGGAACTGACCAATGCCAAGACGATCGAGCGGATCGCCGCCAGGAAAGGCTGACGGCGCCGAAATCCGCTTCGCGGAGGTGACGCGCTCGACCCGCGCGGATTTCGAGGAACTTTTCGAACAGCCGGGCGCGCCGAAATATTGCTGGTGCATGGCCTGGCGCCATTCCAGCCGCGAGCACGTCCGGAACGCCGAGAAGAAGCGCATGATGATGGGGCTGATCGAGGCCGGGACGCCCGTTGGCATCGTCGCTGAAGTCGACGGCAAGCCGGTCGGCTGGTGCTCGGTCGCGCCGCGCGAGACCTATCGCAGGCTTTCAAAACTGCAGGAAGACAGCGAGACGGGCGTCTGGTCGATCGTCTGCTTCTACGTGCCGAGGGCCCTGCGCGGCGGCGGGCTCGCGGCGGCGCTGCTCGACGCGGCGATTGACCATGCCTTTGACAGGGGCGCGCGCGTGATCGAGGCCTATCCGGTCGACCAGGCAGCGCCAAGCTACCGCTTCATGGGTTTTCGCGACATGTTCCTGGTGCGAGGCTTCCACGAGATCGGCACCGCGGGCTCGCGCCGGCATGTGATGCGGCTCGAGCGTTGACGCCGTGGACGGCGGCGTCTTTACTCAGGTGCAAAGGAAGCAGCCAATGAGCAAGCATCTCAAATCAACCATCGCGCTCTCCGCTGCTTTGCTTGTATCCATTGCCGCCGATGCATCGGCCGAGACCGCGCATATCTTCTGGAAGGACCTGCGGCCGGCGACGCAGGCGATCGCCGAAGACGCCAACATGCCGATGATCGCGGCAAAACTGCCGGACCACGGCGAGACGCTGTCCATCAATCTCCAGGACAAGACGATTCGATTAGCCGGCTATGCATTGCCTGTCGATCGCGAGGGCGACCTCGTCTACCAGTTCCTGCTGGTGCCGTGGACGGGCGCCTGCAGCCATATGCCGACGCCGCCGCCCAACCAGATCGTTTTGGTCACGCCGGCCCATCCCTACAGGATGTCTGAGGCCTATGAGCCAGTCTCCGTCACCGGCGTGCTGAAACCTGGAATGGAGAAAAGCCAGCTCTTCATCCTCGACGGCGTCTCGATCATCCAGTCGGGCTACACGGTGCCCAAGGCCGACGTGGCAAGTGTCGACAATGTACCGGACGCAGTCACCTTGCCGATCAACTCGCCCTGGAGTTTTCTCAACAAAAAGAAGAACTAGGTAGAGGCAGCGTGCGTATGACCTTTCCGGAGGAAGGCCACGCGTGAGCAGCTCAAGCCGCGTTGGCGCCGGCTTCCTTGTCCAGCACCATGTAATCCAGCGGGATCTCGGTCGTGTACTTGATCTGCTCCATGGCGAAGGACGACGAGACATCGCGGATCTCGATCTTGGCGATCAGCCGCTTGTAGAAGGCGTCGTAGGCGGCAATGTCGGGCACCACGACGCGCAGCAGATAGTCGACGTCGCCGCTCATGCGGTAGAACTCGACCACTTCCGGAAATTCCTGGATGACTTCGGAGAAGCGCCGCAGCCATTCATGGCTGTGCGAATTGGTGCGGATCGACACGAAGACGGTGACGCGCACATTGACCTTCTCATGGTCGAGGATGGCGACGCGCCGCTTGATGACGCCCTCCTCCTCGAGCTTCTGGATGCGCCGCCAGCACGGCGTGGTCGACAGGCCGACTTTCTTGGCGACATCGGCGACCGTTAATGTCGCGTCCTCCTGCAGGAGGCGTAGAATTTTTCGGTCAAGCCGGTCCATCGGATACTCCCAGTGTGCATGTCGCCCAATTTGTGTGGCGTGCGCTTTGAGGAATGATTTGGCTATGATCCCTTTTATCCCGGCCTTTCACAAGAAAGAAATTCTGCCAAGCGTGAGAAAAGCGGGTGATTTCTTGCTTCATGCCTAACCAAGGCGATAGCGGATTTCCGACCTCAGAAAGGGCAGCAAATCCATTTCAAACCATGGATTCT
>NZ_RZOT01000700.1:0-2452 GCF_003999085.1 Mesorhizobium sp. M4A.F.Ca.ET.090.04.2.1 | reverse complement strand
CGCCGGACATCGAGAACCTTTATGCAAGGCGCTCCGGCAACGGACCGCATCTGATGTTCGCCGGCCATACCGACGTCGTGCCGGTTGGCGACGCGGCGGCCTGGACGCACCCGCCCTTCGCCGCCGAGGTCGCCAATGGCGAAATGTATGGCCGCGGCGCCGTCGACATGAAGGGCGGCATCGCCTGCTTCATCGCCGCGGTGGCGCGCCATGTCGAGAAGGCGGGCGGGCCGAAGGGCTCGGTCTCGCTGCTGATCACCGGCGACGAAGAGGGGCCGGCGATCAACGGCACGGTGAAGCTGCTCGAATGGGCGGCGGGCAAAGGCGAGAAATGGGATGCCGCGATCGTCGGCGAGCCGACCAATCCGGACACGCTCGGCGACATGATCAAGATCGGCCGGCGCGGCTCAATCTCCGGCAGCGTGACCGTCAACGGGCGCCAGGGCCACGCCGCCTATCCGCAGCTTGCAGACAATCCGGTGCGCGGGCTGGTCAGCCTGGTCGACGCCTTGCTCCATCCGGTGTTCGACAAGGGGACGAAGGATTTCCAGCCGACCAATCTGGAGGTCACCTCGATCGACGTCGGCAATCCGGCCACCAACGTCATCCCGGCCAAGGCGACGGCCACCTTCAACATCCGCTTCAACGACACGTGGACGGCCGAGACCATCCAGGCCGAGATCCACAACCGCCTCGACCAGGCGGCCGGGCGCAAGAAGTACCGGCCAGGCAAGAAGGCCCCGGTCGACTACGAGCTCGTCTGGCGCAACCGGCCGAGCCACGTCTTCCTGACCCGCGACGAGCGGCTGATCGACACGCTGAGCAGTTCGGTCAAGGCGACGGTCGGCAGGAAGCCGGCGCTCTCCACCTCCGGCGGCACGTCGGACGCACGCTTCATCAAGGACTATTGCCCGGTGGTCGAGTTCGGACTGGTCGGCCAGACCATGCATATGGTCGACGAACGCGTCGCGCTTGCCGACCTCGAGACGCTGACCGGGATCTATCAGCGCTTCATCGAAGACTGGTTCGGGCAGGACCGTGCTGTCGGCTGACGAAACCTACGCGTCGCTGGCCGGCGCCTGGCGGCTGATGCTCGGCAAGGTCGACGGGCTGCGCCTGCTCGACCTGTCGGCGGACGGCTTCTGGAATTCCTTCTTCGCCATCGTCGTGGCGGCGCCGGCGCTGATCGTCGGCTGGGTCGGCATCGCCAACGAGATCGGCGATCCGAACGCCTTCGCCGGACGCTTCAGCATGCTGCTCAGGCTGGCGACGGTCGACATTGGCTCCTGGGTGCTGCCGCTGGTCGGCCTGGCGCTGGTCGCGCCGCGCGTCGGCATCGGCGGCCGGTTCGTCCACTATGTCGTCGCCAGCAACTGGGCGTCGGCGATCATCGCCTGGCTGATGCTGCCGTCGGCGCTGATCCGGCTTTTCCTGCCCTCGACCAACGAGGTCCCGGGGTTGGTGTCGCTGCTCCTGTTCGCAGTCTCGATGATACTGACCTGGCGCATGACCAATGCCGTGATCGGCAGGGGGGCCGCCGTCGGCACCGCGGTCTTCGCCGGCATGTTCGTGGCCTCGCTGGTCGTGCTGTTCGGGCTGCAGGCGCTGCTCGGCATCACCATACCCACCAGGGTAGAGGGCTAGGATCCTTCCGGATAGTCGACGCCAATGAGGAACAGGCCGTCGGGCGGCGCCACCTGGCCGCAGGCGGCGCGGTCTTGCGCGTCGAGCGCCGCCTTGAGATCGGCAGCGGTCCATGAGCCGTCGCCGACGCGCCTCAGTGAGCCAACCATCGAGCGCACCTGGTTGTGCAGGAAGGAGCGCGCGGAGGTTCGCACCTCGATCAGGTCGCCGGAGCGGCTGACATCCAGCCGGTCGAGCGTGCGAACCGGGCTTTCGGCCTGGCACTGTGTCGAGCGGAAGGTGGTGAAGTCATGGCGGCCGAGCAGAACTTTCGCCGCGTCGTGCATGGCCTCGGCGTCGAGCCGTTTCGGCACCCACCAGACCTTGCCCTTTTCCAGCGCCGCCGGCGCACGGCGGTTGAGGATGCGGTAGAGGTAGTGCCGGCCGGTGGCGGAGAAGCGGGCGTCGAAATCGTCGGCAACGATACCCGCCTCCAAGACGGCGATGCGCGCGCCAGCCGCCTGCAGATGGGCGTTGACGGCGTCGCGCACCTTGTCGCCCGACCAGGCCCTGGCGAGGTCAACATGCGCCACCTGGGCGGTGGCATGCACGCCGGCATCAGTGCGGCCTGCGGCGCGCAGCCTGACCTGCTCGCCGCAGAATTTCTCGATCGCCAGTTCGATCGCCTGCTGCACCGAAGGCTGATCCGCCTGGTGCTGCCAGCCGGCGAATTGGCTGCCGTCATATTCGATATCGAGGCGAAAACGCGGCATGGAGGCCTTTGCTTGCCGCCTAGGCGGCAAGCGCGGTGAAGGCCGAAGCGTAGACC
>NZ_RZOT01000006.1:0-32602 GCF_003999085.1 Mesorhizobium sp. M4A.F.Ca.ET.090.04.2.1 | reverse complement strand
ACGATCTGATATGGGGTTGAAGCCGATAGCATAGAGATCTGAGACAACAACTTCGTGTCCCGCCGCAGACAACCCTGTGCGGCGCGGGTCAGGGCGCCGTTGAAGCTGTTGGGCTCGGGGTGGGCGTGATCGATGAAGATGCGCGCCGTGCTTTTCCCCCTCGGTCGGAATGTTCACCTTCCAGGCGCCGAGAGAACCCGCGCCGCGACATAGTCTAGCGAGAACACACCGGCGCCGCGTGCCAGCACGAGCAGCAGCAACGACGCCCATAGCAGGTGCTCCGCCCAGTTCTCCGGATAGACGAAGATCTGGATGACGGAGACGACGCCGATCAGCATCAGGGCAGCGAGGCGCGAAAACAGCCCGAGGAATATCAACACCGAGCCCGTCAGTTCAGCCGCCGTGGCCAGTAGCGCCGCGATCGACGGGTCGATGAACGGCAGATTGTATTCGTTGGCGAAAAGCTGCAGCGTCACCGGCCAGGATACGAGCTTCGTCTGCGCGGACTGCCAGAAGACATGCGCGACCGCGACGCGTGCGGCGAGTTGGACCAGCGAAAACGGAATGTGTTCGGGAAGCTTGATGATACGCTTGTAGAAGCCGACAAAGCCGGCCGGGTTGGACGAGGAGTGTTCGGATATTGCGGTCATGACCATCTCCATCAATTTGAGGGGGAATTCGCGGCGACTCGCACGTTGGTGACGAGCCTGTCGCGGAACAGACGCATAAGGGCGGAAACCAGGTCGAAGGTCGGGTCGAGAGCCAGGGCACGGCCAGTGGCATGCTCGAGGCCGAGACCGTGTTTCAGCGAATGCCAGAAGGCGAAGCTCGCGCGGTCGAGCAGAAAAAGCCGCACGTAGTTCCCCGATCGCCACAACGCCACACGTTCGGGACGCCTTGTCCAGGTAGTGCTTTCGTCGGCCGCCGTCTCCTGTTGATGCGCCATCCATACCGACAGGATCGACCAGTGCGAGACGATCAGCCGCAGTGAAGGCTGGAGCAGGATATCCGGCGAGGACCCGAGGTCGGTGTTGTCGTATTCTGCGAGGCTGCGGGGCGGCAGCGAAGCCGTATCGAGTGCCTCCGCTATGGCCCATTCGAGCCGCGCCGTTTCGGCGACGATCGGCATGTCAGACAGCGTGTCGATCGTCTTCAGGAAGCGCGGGAAGCCGGCCCCATAGCGCGAAAGACGGGATTCAACCGGCGGGTGGCGTCGAATGAACTCGCTCGCCACATAACGGAAGAAGCGTTCGTCTACCAGCCGGACGGTGACGGGAAAAGCCGCCATCAGCGCCGCGGTCAGCGAACTGCGCGTGTTGTTCTGGTAGATGCGCAGGCGGGCCAACGGATCGGCCCTGCCGGCGGTCAGCACATTTGCGGCTGCGACTGGTTCCATGGCGAGCACCGATCGCGCCAGGGTGGTCTGCAGGAGTTCAAGCGGCAGCATGGTATTCCTCCTCAATTGACGGCAACGCTGCGGACATGGACGGCCTGGCGGCTCTGGCAGCGGCAAACGCCGCAAGCACCGGCATGCTGGTCGTCGTTTCACCTTCGAGAGAAAGGCGGATGGGCGCCGACCGGGCTTCGGTCGTTTGGTTGCGTCTCGCAACCTGCCGACGGTTGAACATGATCGAGGCGGTCAGCATGTCGGCCCACATCGCTTCGCCAAGCAGCACGTCGAGAACGGGAACGTCGGTGTCCCATTCGATCAACGTCGGGCGCGGTCCGAGCCGGCCCACGGCATGCTGGTAGAGCGCCCAGACGACCGGCGGCACCCGCGAGCCATGGTCGTCGATGAGCACGGTGTCGGCACCGACCTGATTGATCGCGTGGCCGGCAAGATGGATTTCGCCGATCGCGTCGGCCGGCAGCGCATCGATGAAGGCTTTGGCGTCATACTGCAAATTGTGCGCCGAAACCTGGACGTTGTTGACGTCCAGCAGCAGGCCGCAGCCTGTTCTAGCCACCAGCTCGGCCAGGAATTCGGCCTCATTCATCGAGGAGTCCGCAAAGGCCAGATAGGCCGACAGGTTCTCGATGAGCACCTGCCGCTTCAGCGTGTCCTGGACGGTCTCGACATTGCGGGCAACGACGGCCAGCGCCTCTTCGTCATAGCGCAGCGGCAAGAGATCGTTGAGATAGGCGCCGTCGGCAACGCTCCAGGCGAGATGCTCCGAGACCAGATCGGGTTGGAAGCGCGCGCAGACCTTGCGCAGGCGCTCCAGATGGGCACGGTCAACTCCCCGCGCGCTGCCGAGCGACAGGCCAACGCCATGCACCGAGAGCGGGTAGATCTCACGCAGCCGCTCTAGCGCCTCGACGCAGGCGCCGTCTCCCATGTAGTTCTCGGCATGAACTTCGAGCCAGCCGGCGGAGGGCCGTCGCGTCAGCATCTCCGAGATGTGGGGGGAGCGAAGACCGATGCCCGCTGATGCGGGGATCGCGAGGGGCTGAAACGCACGGGACATCGGTCTGCTCCATTCAAGAGGGTCGGTTCGAAGTCTGGATCGTTCAGGCTTTCGGCTTGTCGCTGCCGCCGGTGATCTTGGCGCAGCTGCCTGCGGGCACGTAGAGCCAGGAATCCGGCTGATTGTCGGTGGTTGCGGTGCCGGCGCATGAATGCGTCGCGGTCTGGCAGTCGTTCTGGCCGGCCTTGACGACGCCGTAGCACTTCTCGAAGGCGAAGCCGGGCTTGGCGGAGGGACCGCTGTAGGCCGCCGTCGCGGCGAGCGAAGTGGCGGCCGCGAGGGCCGATCCGATGAGGGTCTTGGTGTTGATCACAGGCTTGTCTCCTGGTTGGTGTTTCGAGGGAAAGACCGGCCTGCAGGGCCCGTCTGCATGCACTCTCTCCGATCGTGATGCCGAGCTGAAATGCTGTCTCGGCATGGAATTGATACGCGGCCACTATGTTCTGGAGAGCGATGCGAAAAAGCCCTCCGGCGGGGCCACCGGAGGGCTTGGCGCCTGCGTTCGGGAGTATGCGAAGCAGACGCTGCTAGGCGGGAGGGAGGCGCGCCTATATGTGTTGGACTCGGCAGCCGACAGCTGGGCGTTCGTCGATGCCGAAAAGATCGGCGACAAGCCAGCCTTCGGCACATTGCCGACCTCTGTCACGCATGCCAGTCAGTTCACCCCAGTCGATCCAGGGTCTCGCGAAGAGCGCAGCCCCACCTCGGTATTGACTGTCGAAGATGGTGTGAACCGGCGCGCATTTGGTCGTGCAATGGGTGGAGGAGAAGCTGCGATCCGGACATAGTGTCGTGAACAGTGAAGGCCTACCTGCGATGATCAGGCGATGGCTGGTTTTCGGCGACCGAGCAGGCGGCAACTGCGAGAGTTCGCCATCACCCCAATAGCTGTCGCCGTCGATTTCGACAGGCGGGGAGAGGAACGGGACGGTGGCTGCCGCCACGATAGCGTTGATCGACAATTGCTCGCCTGTGAAGACCTTCACGGCGTCGGTGCCGGCGTTGACGGCCAGGACGCCGAGTTTCACCGGGCAGCGCTCGTCGCGGAGTTGCTCGATGTCGATCGACTGTTCCAGTATCGATCGAAGCAGACTGGCTCTGTCGATGGAGAACATCGAGGCGTGGCTGACGCGCCGCCAGAAGTTGGTGAGCGCCATCCGAGCGCCACGCCGGCCGCCAAGGCTCAAGCCGTAGGCCAGGACCGCCGCCTCCACAGCTCCGAAACCGGACGCTGTAACTGCGCTGAAGACAAGGTTCGGCTCATCCAGCAGGCGGTCGAGCACGCCCCAGACGAAGGCGCCGTGTGCATCACTTGCCAGGATGATGTCGACAGACTGCCCCTCTTCCAGCCGGGAACGCGTCCCGGGAATGATGGCCTGGTCAATTCGCGTTCCGGACTGGACGTGCATCTCTTGGTCTCCATCCCAAAGTCGCTGGCGGGGCGACTGGTGAGGAGACTGCCGCATCTTCTTCTTCAGCCGAAATGCCAAGGTGGCATGAAGTCCATAGGCAGATTGCATTGGCTGCCGGTCTTTTCGGGCCGCACTCTTCCTCCCGATCAGGCCAGGCGATGCGTGTCACCAACTCTGGCATCGTTGCCAGAACCGCGGCCTGGAACAGGAGGTGAATGATGAGAAGACCACTCGTCTGTGTGGCTGCGCTTGCAATTGGTCTTGGTGCGAGCCCGGCTTCAGCTGACCCGTTCAATGACCTCGCCGCATTGCCGACGTTCTATACGGACGCCACGATGCAGACGATGAAACCGATGGCCGGGTTCAAGAAGGCCTGGTTCGCCGTGCCGAAGCATGACCGGGTCAAGATGACGAAGGCTTGCAACGACCCGTCGATGAGTAAGCCCCACGCCCAATTCTGCGCCAACGTCCTCGCTTTGGGCGGAGCTAATTAGCGGTGCGACCGTAGACATCTACGAGATGCATGCGCGGCATAACCTCGATACGCAGATGGCATTGGCAGGTTGCCGGCTGGTCGTCGCAAGATCAAACTCAGCAATGAGGAACTCGGAAATTCTGACTTGCTGTCAATCAGTCAAACGGTCGTCGATAGGGCGACTACCCGATCAGAGAAGGACTTGAAAATGAATCTAAAAGCTATCTGCCTCGGTGCTTTTGCCATTTCCAAGCTCGGCGGCGTTGCCTTCGCCGGCGCGCTCGACGAACCGTCCAACATGCAGCCCTTCTTCACCGATTCCGGCATGAAGGCGATGAAGTCGAGTGCCGACTTCGAGACGGCGTGGAAAGCCATGCCGAAGGCGACGCAGGATGCGATGATGAAGGAATGCAACGACGCCGCCATGAGCAAGCCGCATGCTCAGTTCTGCGCCCAGCTCTTCGCTTTGGGCCATCACAGCTGACGCTTGCGGGCGCCGAGCACTATTGCAGGGTTTGATGGCGGGCCCTGGCCCGCCATTGGCGCATGACGAAACGCTATCGACTTCATAGCCCCCATGCATTGGCGTGATGGAATGGTTTGCGGCACGGTTCCAACCTGCACATGCATCTATGCAGCAGAGGGATAAACCGGCATGGACATTCATCACATCCGCTACTTCCTGGCCGTGTGCGAGACGCGGAACTTCACGCGCGCCGGCGAAAAATGCAACGTCACCCAACCAGCGCTGTCGCGCGCCATCCAGCAGTTGGAGGATGAGGTCGGCGGCCTGCTGTTTCGCCGCGAACGGAACCTGACCCACCTTACCGATCTGGGTGCCCTGCTACGCCCGCGGTTCCAGCAGATCCTCGACGAGGTGACCGGCGTGCGCCAGGAGGCGTCGAAATTCCTTTGCCTGGAAAACGCAAATCTCAAGGTTGGCGTCATGTGCACCATTGGTCCGCGTCGCTTCACCGGCTTGCTGGCCGATTTCAACAGACGCCAGCAGGGCATCCAGTTGCAGCTGGTGGAGGGTGTGCCGGCTTCGCTGTCGCAACTGCTTGAAGCGGGTGAGATCGACGTCGCCATCATGGCGTCCAGCAACAGTTTTCCGGAGCGTTTCGACGTCACTCCGCTCTATCGCGAGCGGTTCGTCCTGGCCTTCCCGAACGGCCACCGGCTGGCTCGCAACGACAATGTCGCCATTTCCGAACTCGACGGCGAGAACTACCTGAGAAGGTTGAATTGCGAGTATCGCGACCACCTCGCCGGTCTCTGCAATGACCGCGGTGTGAAGCTCAGGATATCCTACGCCAGCGAGCGCGAAGACTGGATCCAGAACATGGTTTCCGGTGGACTTGGCATCTGCTTCATCCCGGAATTCAGCGCCGTCATCCCGGGCTTGCAGATCAGGCCTGTCATCGATCCCGAGGTTTGGCGGGAGGTCTCGCTGGTCGTCGTGTCGGGCCGCCGGTTCTCACCGGCGACCTCGACCTTCGTGAACAGTGTCAAGGCACACAGCTGGCCGGAAAGCGGCATAGATCTGCCGGCCAGGAAAACGGCTGCGTAGCAATTCGAAATGAAGTCTAACGCCGCGATAAATGTCGTGGCGAAACAGCCTCGTTGGCGCGGTTGTCCATCATAGTTTTCAGGTATCGAATTAAGAGCCAGTCAGCATTTCTCTTTCGTCGAGGCTGCCGTCACTCTCCACTCATGCCCCGCTTCCGCGATTGGGCACCGACAAAGGAGAACTAGACATGGCTTGCAAGACTATTGCATTGCGGGTGCCGCTGAAGTTGGCGTTGACACTCGGACTTCTCACCGCGACCGCCGCGTTCTCGGTGGCTCCGGTTTTCGCCGGCGACTGCCCTGCTGGCCAGGCCGCCACCACCGACATCCAGGAACATCCCAGTAAACCGGTCGGCGTGACCGACACGGTCCTTTCCGCAATCGATTTAAGCAGCAAGGGCGAAGGCTGGAAAGGCAACATGCTGCGCCTGCGCAAGCTCGTTGTTCAGCCTGGCGGCGTCGTGCCGTGGCATGAGCACAATGTCCGCCCGGCAAACATTCTGGTGGTCGAGGGCTCGATCACCGAATACCGCAGCACCTGTAAGGTCGGCATCGAACATCCGGCCGGCGACGCGACGGCCGAGTTCGGCCAGCTCGCCCACTGGTGGAAGAACAACGGCAAGGTTCCAGCGGTGCTCTATTCGGCCGACGTCCTGCCGCCTGCGATGCACGAAGACCACATGATGTGAGCCGCTCGTCGCGGTCAGCAGATCCCAGCATCAGCAATAAAATCGCGTCCTCGGGCGATGGCCTGGGGACGTGTGGCCACGGAGCCTGACATGACGTCCAGTGAACATACCGAACCGAGGCGGCTCCGCATGGTTGCCGCGGACAGCTGGCGCTTCGGCCTGATTGCCTTGATCGCGTTTCTGACGCTTGTCGACCTGTTCGCCACTCAGGCCATCCTGCCTTCGCTGGTGGCAAGATTCGGCGTCAGTCGCGCAACCATGGGTTTCGCCGTCAATGCCAGCACCTTCGGCATGGCGGTGGCCGGTATCGCCGTCGCGCTCTTCGGGCGCGGCATCGATCGCCGCAACGGCATCTGGATCAGCCTGGCCATTTTGGCGATCCCGACGACGTTGCTTTCACAGACCGACAGCATTGTGGTCTTCGCCCTGCTGCGCGTAGCGCAAGGCTTGTGCATGTCGACCGCCTTTACGCTGACGATGGCCTACCTGGCCGAGCATTTCTCCGCGCGGCAGACGACGAGCGCGCTTGCGGCTTACGTGACCGGCAATGTTGCCAGCAACTTCTTCGGCCGGCTGATGTCAGCCGCCGTCGCCGACACATTCGGCATCTCCACCAACTTTCTGATCTTCGCCGGCCTCAATCTGTTCGGCGCCGCCCTTGTCTGGCTCACACTGCAGAAGACCTCTGCAATGATGCGCGCCGATGGGATGGGCGAGCCCGCCCGCGCCGCATGGAAGGCTCCGCTGCAAAACGCCGAGCTGCGCGCCTGTTTCGCGATCGGCTTCCTGATCCTTTTCGTCTTCATCGGCACCTTCACCTATGTGAACTTCCAGCTCGTTGCGACACCGCTGTCGCTGACACCGATGGCCTTGGGCGCGGTCTATTTCGTCTTCCTGCCCTCGATGCTGACGACCCCGCTTGCCGGGCGCGTCGCGGCAGGTCTCGGTCCGAGCGGAGGGATCGGAGCGACACTCGGGCTGGCGATCGTCGGACTGCTTCTGCTGCTCGCCGCCAGCCTCCCGGTCGTTCTTGCCGGGATGGCTTTGGTCGCCATCGGCACCTTCCTGGCGCAGGCGATAGCCACCGGGCATGTGAGCCGGACCGCCTCGCGCGATCGCGCCGCCGCAAGCGGCATCTACCTTGCGTCCTACTATGCGGGCGGGCTCGCCGGCAGCTTCATCATCGGGCAGCTCTACGACCGTATCGGCTGGGCCGCGTGCGTGGGTGTGCTCGCCTCGGTTCTCGCCGGCGCGATCGCGACTGCGCGCATGTTGCAAACGCCGAGGACGTGACACGCAAAGACCGACAACTTCGCTATCCAACCAAGGAGATTGACATGACCAACTACCTGAAAACCATGATTGCAGGCGCCGCCATGCTGATGGCGGTTGCCCTTCCGGCCGCCGCATCCGACGGCGTCGTCACGGTCAAGAGCGACTATTCCGTCGTCGAGACCGTAGCTCGCATCAAGAAGGACGTGCTGAAGAAGGGCATCATGTTCTTCGGCGTGATCGACCAGGCCAGGCTTGGCAAGAATGCCGGCAACGATGTCAGGCCGTCCCGGCTGGTGATGTTCGGCAATCCGGCGCTCGGCACTACCTTCATCACGTCCAATCCCGAGGCCGGCCTGGACTGGCCGGTGCGGGTGCTGGTCTACCAGACCCCCGATGGTTCGGTTTACGCCGCCTACAGCGATTTCGACTGGATCGCCAAACGGCACGGCATCACCGACCGCACCGCGCAGTTCAAGATGGCGACGGAGGTCATCCAGTCCGTGACCTCGACGGTAAGAAAGAATTGAGCGCGGACAGTGCCGGAGATCCGCTGCCTGTGCATCCAAGGAGGGCGCCCCGCACAGCGAAACTACTCGGCGGCGGCGGCCAGAGCCTTCGCCCGTTCGCCGAACCACTTCTTCTGCGTGGCCTCGCGCACCAGCGCGCCGACCGCAGGCGAGTGCCTGCGGCCGCGCACGGTGACAAGATTGACCTCGCGCCAGAACTCCGGTTCGGTGATTGGCAAGGCCACCACGCCCGGGTGCTTGGCGGTGTGCTCAGGCATGAAACCGAAACCGAGCCCGGCCGCGATCATCGCCAGCGTCCAGTCGTCACGATCGCTCCAGTAGACCGGGCTGACCGTGACGCCCTGTTCGGCGAGGATGGCATCCGCATAGCCTGCAAACTCGCAATTGTTGCGGTGGATGTAGCTTTCGTTGCTCATATCCTTCACCCGCACCATGCGCTGGTTGGCGAGGCGATGAGCCAGGTGAACCGCCATCACCATCTGCTCTTGAAACAGTGGCAGGGAATGCACTTCTTCGTCGGGCACGTTCGACGGCAACGCATAGATGGCGGCCTCGAGGTTGCCTTCCAGCAGCCTCCGCCTCAGGCTCACGGCGTCAGAATCGCAAAGGTGAAGCTCTACGCCAGGATGATGCCCCCGGACAGCCGCGATGAGCTCGATAATCTCGTCCGGGGCGATCGTGCTCATGATGCCGACCCTGAGCGGCATCTTTTTCAAATTCACATATTGCTCGGCGATCTGCTTTGCCTGGCGCGAGTTCTCGAAGACGCCCTCGAGATAGGTCTCGACCATCCGGCCGAGCTCGGTGAGGTGCGTGAAGCGGCGCTCACGGTGGAATAGCGCTCCGCCGAATTCGTCTTCCAGCAGCTTGATGGCGCGTGAAAGCGCGGGCTGCGTGACATTGCACTGCTCGGCCGCCCTGGTGAAATTCAGCTCCTTGGCGACGGCCAAGAAGTATCTGACCTGGCTGATCTCCACTGCACGCTCCCTCACCGAACGCGCATACGCACGCCCCCGCGTTGCCGGATGATCTTACTAGCTGCCCTTACGTCAAACAACCCGATCGGTCGATCGACACCTCGGATGCGGGACCACGATCTGACCGTCGGCTATCGAATCCATGTCTCAACGGCATTTCCGCAGTTTCGGGCCGCTCGCCATACTGGTCCGCAGATCCAGAGCCGGGGTGCTGCAGCCCGTCGCTCGCAACCACTGGCCATTCGCGCCCGCGGCTCAAACAAGAGGAAATGACGATGCTCAATGGAAAGACAGCACTCATCACCGGCTCGACCAGCGGCATCGGCCAAGGCATCGCCGAAGCCTTCGCGGCCAAGGGCTGCAACATCGTTCTGAACGGTTTCGGAAATGCCGGCGAGATCGAGTTGCTGCGGAAAAAACTGGCCGTCGACCACGGTGTGACCGTCCGCTATGACGGCGCTGACATGAGCAAGGGCGATGCCGTCACGGAGATGATGGACAAGGCCATCGCAGAATTCGGCGCGGTCGACATTCTGGTCAACAACGCCGGCATTCAGCATGTCGCGCCGATCGATGACTTCCCGATCGAGAGATGGGAAGCGGTCGTGGCGATCGATCTCATGTCTTCCTTCTATACGATCCGGCGTGCCCTGCAGGCGATGAAGGCGCGCAAATGGGGTCGCATAATCAACGTCGCCTCCGCGCACGCTCTGGTCGCTTCCCCCTACAAATCCGCCTACGTCGCGGCCAAGCACGGTGTCGCCGGCCTGACCAAGACGGTTGCGCTGGAAGTCGCCGAGCAGGGCATCACCGTCAACGCGGTTTGCCCCGGCTACGTGCTCACCCCGCTGGTCGAGAAGCAGATACCGGACACCGCGAGGGCGCGCGGGATCACCGAACAGCAGGTGATCAAGGATGTGCTTTTGGCCGCGCAGCCGACCAAGCAGTTCGTGACGGTGGAGCAGGTTGCTGCGCTCTGCCTGTTCCTAGCCTCGGACGAAGCGGCCTCGATCACCGGCGCAGTCATGCCGATCGAAGGCGGCTGGACCGCCCATTGAGCCGGCAACGAGGAGCGACAAGGCCATGAACAGGATCACGCGAAATCCGCCCGTCTCCGAGGCGGCACTTGAGATCGGCCCTCAGGGTGAGCCCAAACGCCAGACCGTCCTTGTCCTTCAAGGCGGTGGTGCGCTCGGGGCCTATCAGGCCGGGGTCTACCAAGCGCTCGTCGAAGGCGGCGTTGAACCGGATTGGGTCATCGGCACGTCGATCGGCGCCATCAACGCCGCGCTGATTGCCGGAAACGACCCCAGGGATCGCCTGCCGAGGCTTCAGGAGTTCTGGGACGGCGTCTGCCGGAGCAGCCCGCTCGACGAGTTTTTCCGGATGATGGTTCCGAGCAATATCTTCGCCAACATGGGCACGGTGATGCGCGGCATCCCGGGTTTCTTCGAACCGAACCCAAGCGCCATGTTCGGGCTCAATCGCGAGGTCGGCGTTGAGAATGCATCCTATTACACCACCGATCCGCTCAAAAGGACGCTGAGCAATCTGATCGACTTCGACTACCTCAACGGGCGCCACACGCGACTGACGGTCGGCGCGGTCAACGTCAACACCAGCGAACTCAAATATTTCGACACGCGTGAGATGACGTTGTCGGTGGCGCACATCATGGCGTCAGGTGCCTTGCCGCCGGCGTTTCCAGCCGTCTGCATCGACGGCGAGCCGTACTGGGACGGTGGCATCTATTCGAACACGCCGATCGAGGTGGTGCTCGACGCACGTCCGCGGCGCGACGCGCTGATCTTTGCGGTCAACATGTGGCAACCGCGCGCCACGGAGCCGAAATCGATCTGGCAAGTGATGGGGCGGCAAAAGGACCTTCAATACGCCAGCCGCGGCAAGAGCCACGTGGCCCGCCAGGAGCAGCTGCATCGGCTTCGTCACGTCGTGCGAGAAATGGGAAAGCTCGTACCCGAGGAGCGGCGCGAGGATCCCATCTTCAAGGAGTTGGCGTCCTATGGCTGCCCTTCGGTCATGCATCTTGTCCGGCTCCTTTCGCCGCGCCTCGACGGCGAGGACCACACCAAGGACATCGATTTCACCCGCTCGGGCATCCGCACCCGCTGGCAAGCAGGATACGAGCATGGGCAGCGCGTCCTCGCGGAAAAGCCGTGGGAATGCGAGGTCGACATGCTGCAGGGCATCGTCATCCACGAGTCGCAAGAGTGATGGGCGCGCGCCGAGAAGACACGGAGACCACCGATGCAGATCATCACCCCCGGCATGCGATTGATTCCGGAAGCCGTGCTTGCCAACAACGCCGCGCTGTTCCGCACGATCACGGAGACTCCCTCGCATGCGGACAAGTCCCTGCATCGCGTGGTCATTGTGGGCGGCGGCGCCGGCGGCCTGGAACTGGCGACACGGCTCGGCCGCAAGTTCGGCAAACGGCGGCTTTCCGTCACACTTGTCGATCGCAACCGCACCCATATCTGGAAGCCGCTGTTGCATGAGGTGGCGTCGGGCGCGCTGAACACTTCGCATGACGCCGTCGAATACATCGCCCATGCCAGCCGGCACCACTATCGATACCGCATAGGCGAGGTCGTCGGCATCGATCGTGCAAGGCGCCAGGTCTTCGTCGCGCCCAGCTTCGACGACGACGGCAGGCAGGTCATACCGCCGCGGGTGCTGGGCTATGACACGCTGGTGCTGGCCGTCGGCAGCGTCAGCAACGATTTCGGCACGCCGGGCGCCGCGCGCCATGCCATTTCGCTCGACACGGCTGAGCAGGCCACCCGCTTCAACAAGCGCATGATAGACGCATGCCTGCGGGCCAATGCGCAATACGAGCAACTGTCGCCCGGTCAGCTCCATTGCGTCATCGTCGGCGCCGGAGCGACCGGCGTCGAACTGGCCGCGGAACTGCACAAATCGATGCGGGAAATCGCTTCGCACAACCTCGACAACATCGACTTCGAGAAGTTGATTCGCATCACCATCGTCGAGGCCGGGCCGCGCATCCTGCCGGCGCTTCAGGAGCACATGGCGCGGGCTTCGGCACGCCTGCTCATCAAGATGGGCGTCCATGTACGCTGCGGCATCAAGGTCACCGAAGTGACCGAGGAGGGCATCAGGCTGGGCGAAAAGCTGTTTGTGCCAGCAGAGCTCGTGGTCTGGGCGGCCGGGATCAAGGCGCCGGATTTCCTGAAGACCCTCGATGGCCTCGAGACAGACCGCATCAACCGCCTGATGGTGGACGAGACCTTGCGTGCTGTAGGAGACGAGAATGTGTTCGCGATCGGCGACTGCGCGAACTGCGTCCTGCCGGGCGAAGACAATGCCTTGCCGCCTCGCGCACAGACGGCTCATCAACAGGCCGACCACCTGGTGAAGGTGGTTGCCGCGCGCCTCGCGGGACAGGCCACGCCGGCCTTCCGCTACCGCGACTACGGCTCCCTTGTCTCGCTTGCCGACTACGGTGCGTTCGGCAGCCTGATCGGCGGGCTGAAGATCGAGGGCCTGCTTGCGAGGCTCGTTTATCGCTCGCTGCACAAGATGCATCTCAAGGCGGTGCACGGCCTCGCAAAGACCGCGTTGGACTCGATCGGCGAGATGGTGGTCAGGCGCACCAGACCCCGGATCAAGCTCCACTAGGCAGGGCGGAGTCGGTTAGATGGAAAAGTATGACGTGGTCGTCCTTGGCGGCGGCAATGCAGGAATGGGCGTCACGGTCGCGACCCGCGCCGCAGGGCTTTCCGTCGCCATGATCGAGGCCCGCGACCTTGGCGGCACCTGCCCCAATCGCGGCTGCACGCCGAAGAAAGTGCTGGTTGCGGCGGCCCATGCGCTTGATGAAATCGAACGGGCCGATCGGCATGCGATCAGCATCGATTCCCCGAGGCTCGACTGGAGCGCGCTGATCGAGCGGGAAAAGGAAATGATCAGGGACATTCCGTCCCGGCTGTCCGGACTGATGGCCAAGCGAGGCGTCAATGTCATCCACGGCGAGGCCGCCTTTATCGGCAGCAACGCCATCCGCGTCGACGGGCGGGAACTCGAGGCCAGGAACATCGTCATTGCCACCGGCTCGAAGCCACGCTCGCTGCCGATCCCGGGCGCCGAGCATCTGACGACTTCCGACGATGTTTTGAACGATCCAGTGCTGCCCCGCGCCGCGGTGTTCATTGGCGGCGGCGTCATCGCCTTCGAACTTGGCCACGTCTATGCGCGCGCCGGCGTTGAGGTCACGATTCTCGAAGCGCTGCCGCATTTGCTCGGAGGTTTCGATGTCGAAGCCGTCGAACAGATCCGGGATGTGAGCGAGCGTATCGGCATAAGCATACGCACCCTGGCCTGGGTCAAGAGGATCGACGAGGCTGACGGACGGCTGCGCGTCACTTTCGTGGCGGACGGTGCCGAGTGCGCGGTGGAAGCGGACAGGGTTGTCAATTGCGCCGGGCGCGTGGCCAATGTCGAGGGCCTCGATCTTGGCGCCGCCGTTATCGTGCATCGCGAGGGCAGGATCGAAATCGACGGCCATCTGCGCTCGCGCTCCAATCCCGATGTCTACGTCTGCGGCGACGCGGTGTGGAACTCTCCGCAGCTTTCGCCGGTAGCGACCTACGAGGGCGGCATCGTTGGCCGCAACATTGTCGACGGACCGAAACATCGGCCCGACTACGATCATATCCCGGCGTGTCTCTACAGCATTCCGGCCGTGGCAAGTGTCGGACTGACCGAAGCCAAGGCGAGGGAACGGGGACTCGACGTCAGGATCCACCTCAACGATATGCAGGGCTGGCTCACGGCGAGGACCTATGCCGAGACGGTGGCGTGGTCGAAGATCATTGTCGAGGAAACGACGGGCAGGATCGTCGGCGCCCACATGGTTGGCCATGCCGGCGAAGAACTGATCCATATCTTTGCACTCGCGATGAAACACGCCATCACGGCATCGCAGCTTGCCGATATGGTCTACGGTTTCCCGACCTTCTCCGCCGATATCAGGAACATGTTGTAACGAACTGAGGTCAGGCGGCGAACAGAATACGAACCTCGCCCGCTTTGATGCGCGCAAGGCATCAAAACCATGCAAGAAAAACATGGCCGCGGCGGAGGGGCTTCGATGATAGGCTGCGTCAGATCGATGAAAGCGCAGAAATGGCCGCCGCCGACCAGCCCATGACATTTGAACAGGCCGTCCATGCAGCCGTCGAACTTGATGCGCCTCTCAACGAGCGGCTGGCGGTGATTGCCGCGGCAGTCCGACGGATCGACGCGAATTTCGCCGAGGCGGTAGACCGCCTTGTGGATCGCCTGGAGAAACAGGGAGCCGGAGCCGCGGCGCCAACTCCCGGCGATGCCATGCCGCCGTTCCTGCTGCCGGACGATGAGGGCAGGCTGGTTGGCCTGGCCGACATCCTGCTCCAGGGTCCCGCCGTGGTCACCTTTCAGCGCGGGCATTGGTGCCCCTACTGCCGGCTGAACGCGATCGGCATCGTCGAAGCCCAGCAGGAGATCGCGGCTTTGGGCGGCCAGGTCGTGGTGATCATGCCTGAGCGACGCAAATTCACCAAGGCGATGAAGGCTGCCGTTGGCGCAGGCTTCCCCTTCCTGACCGATATGGACAATGGCTACGCTCTGTCCCTCAACCTGGCGATTTGGATCGGGGCCGAGATGGAGCGCTTGATGGGCGTTGCCTACGATCTTCCAAACTACCAGGGCAACGCCAGTTGGTTCCTGCCAATCCCCGCGACTTTCATCGTCGGAACGGACGGGATCATCACCGATCGCTTTGTCGATCCTGATTACCGCCGACGAATGGACATCGACGACCTGATCGCGGCGCTCAGGCGGGCTCGCTGACGCCGAAGGGCGACCAGTCCGTCGACCTCAACAGGTTGAGCAGGGTCGCGGCCACGGGAGATCTGTGCCGCCCGGCAACCGCGTAGACGGAGACGATCCGCGAGACATCGAGATCGCGAAGCTTGAGCCGGCGCGTGTTCGGCGACCGGGGTGCCGTCAGGCAGACGAATCCTACGCCGGCGTTGGCCTCGAGCAGCGCGAGCAGATCCTGGTCGGTCTCGACTTCGTGCGCGGTTCGAGGCGTGAGGCCTTTGGCAGACAGGCCACGCGATAGCTCCTCGCTCGTCTCCCAATCGATCCGGCTGAGCACCGGTTCCGCGGCAAGCTGGTTCAACGCGACATCGGCCTCATTGCGCCGCGCGAGCGGGTGATCGGAATTCACAGCAAGTTCGATTCCCTCCTGGAAGAGCGGCCACATGTCGAGGCGATCCCAGGCTTGCCCCAGCGGGCCGGCAACGGCGAGTTCGACGTCACCATTCTTGAGCGCGTCCATGACGGCGGCCGGCGAGCCGCGGTTGATCTTGAGGTGGACGCCTGGATAGGCCCGGAAAAGCTCCGTGAAAGGCGAAACCAGCAGCGCAATATTGATGCTGTTCGAAATCGTCACGTTGAGCGGCGCGACGTCGCTGCTTTGCACGGCCTTGGCAAGCGATTTGGCGGACGTCGCCGCATCATAGCACTGCTGCAGAAGCGGCAGCATACGCCGCCCGAGTTCCGTCAGGTGCGAATGCTGGCGCTCGCGCCGAAGCAGTTCTCCACCCAATTCCTCTTCGAGCGTCTTGATCGCACGCGTGAGCGCCGGCTGCGTGACGTTGCACTCCTCGGCCGCTCTGGTGAAATTCAACGTATTCGACAGGGCCAAAAAATAGCGGACCTGCTGCATCTCCATGAACTTTCGCCCCCTCAGCGAAATCCGATTTTTCAGCCACAGCTAATTTGCGGCCATGCTATCGCAACAGGAGGCCAAGGCAAAGGCGCGCGCCGTTTCGAAGGAACTCGATCGTCCGTGATTGAACGCCAAGGTCTTTTCACTGGACGTCACAATGTTACGCAGCGCCAGCCCATCCCTTTGAAATCGCTGAAACCTTGGACAGGCAAGGCTTTCCGTCCGTTCCGGCGCTGCAAACCCCGCAGCAAACGGACAGGCGCCAATGCCCCGGCGTGTGCAAAATTGCCTTGGTGAGACGGCTTCGCGCGGCTTGCCGTCCCGAAAAGCCTTCAGTCTTTCCGGACGGCAAGATTGCGCTGATGGGGGCGTTCCTGCCCGACCGATCGCTATTCGGCCTTGTCGTCCGGATGGCCGAGTTCGCAGAACCATCCGCCGAGATATTTCACTGACGGCCTTTTTGGATCGGGAATGGCCGTTTTCGCCTCGACGGCGGCGCGGAATGGTTCGGCGCTGTCCTGCGGGATGAAGCCCAGATGGTTGGCGCCGCTGTTGTCGACCGTCTTCACCTTGTTGTCGGAAATGCCGAAGGAGATCGTGTGGCCGACGCGCGGCGCCGTCAGCGAGGCCTCGACCAGCCGCACGCAATCGGCAAAGGAGAGGTAGGACCAAAGCATGCGCCGGTCCGCCGGCTCGGGGAAGGACGAGAAGATGCGAAGGCACACCGTCTCGATGCCGAACTTGTCCCAGTAGAGCCGGCTGAGGCTCTCGACGAAATTCTTCGACACGCCATACAGGCTGTCGGGCCGCACCGGTGCGTCGACGCCGATATGCGCCTCGACCTCGTGATAGCCGATAGCATGTACCGAGGAGGCATAGATGACGCGCTTCACCCCGTGTTTCCGGGCGCCTTCATAGATGTGGTAGGAGCCGCGGATGCTGGAATCGAGGATGGTCTGCCACTCGCATTCGAGCGGCGCGCCGCCGAAGTGGACGATCGCATCGCAATCCTTGGTCGCCGCGATCGTCGCCTCCATGTCGGCGAGGTCGAAGACCGCTTCTTCCTCGTGAGCGGCAAGATCGCCAAACGGATGGCGCCCCGCCAGGCGGATGGTTTTTGCCAGCGGCACCAGCCCCTTGCGCAGCTCCGAGCCGAGGCGGCCGGCGGCGCCGGTGATCAGGATACGTTCGTAGTGCGGCATCATTTACTCCACTTGCGCGACGGCGGTGTTGATCCGCGAGATCGCCTCGCTGAGCACCTCTGCGCTGGTCGCGGTCGAGATGCGGAAATAGGGTGACAGTCCATACGCCACGCCAGGCACGGACGCCACGCGGCCTTCGTTGAGAAGATAGTCTGCCACGGCCGCGTCGTCCTCGAGCACGACGCCCTTCGGGGTCTTGCGGCCGATCAGGCTGGCGCAGCCGATATAGGCATAGAAAGCGCCGTCCGGCGGCGAAAGCGTCAGCCCGTTGATCTTGCGGATGCCGTCCACAACCAGGTTGCGACGCGCCTCGAAGGCTTGCCTGAAGCGCCCCACTTCGTCCTGCGGGCCGCTGAGCGCGGCGACTGTCGCCGCCTGCGCGATCGAGCAGACGGAAGTGCAGGACTGGCTCTGGATCGTCGACATCGCCTTGACCAGCGGCCCCGGTCCGGCCGCGTAGCCGACACGCCAGCCGGTCATCGCATAGGACTTCGATACGCCGTTGACGATCAGCGTGCGGTCCCTGAGCTCGGGACAGGCCTTGCCGAAGGACACGAATTCGCGCCCGTCGAAAAGGATGTGCTCGTAAATCTCGTCGGACAGCACGAGCACCTGCGGGTGCCTTGCCAGCACCGCCCCCAGCGCCTTGAGATCGGTTTCCGAATAGACGGCGCCGGACGGGTTGCCGGGCATGTTGAGGAACAGCCACTTCGTCCTTGGCGTGATCGCCTCTTCCAGCAGCGCCGGCGTCAGCCGGAAGCCGGTGGTCTCCGGGCATTCGACGACGACAGGCGTGCCGCCAAGCAGCTTGACCATTTCCGGATAGGAGACGAAATAGGGCGCCGGCAGGATCGCCTCGTCGCCGCCCTCCAGCGTCGCCAGCAGCGCGTTGAAGATGATCTGCTTGGCGCCATTGGCGACGACAATGTCGTCGGCCGTGGAGTCGAGACCATTTTCACGTCGGAACTTGCCGGCAATGGCTTCGCGCACCTCGGCTGTGCCGGCGGCACCGGTGTAGAGCGTCTGGCCGGCCTTCGCCGCGAAATGGGCGGCGTCGATGATGTGCGTGGGCGTCGGGAAATCCGGCTCGCCGAGCCCGAGGTCGATCACGTCGACGCCCTTGGCGCGCAGCGCCTTGGCCGCCTGCGAGGCTGCCATCGAAGCCGAGGGCTTCACCACCGACAGTCGCGAGGAAACATAGCTCATCAGTCGTTCTCCGAGATGTAACCCTTGGATCGGTCGTTCGCCCGCGCGGCGGCGTCGCGCCTGGCCGGATCGCCATAACCGCCGCCGCCCGGCAATTCCAGGATCAGCCGGCGCCCGGCCGGAACATGCTGCCAGCCCTTCGGCCGCATCATCGTGCCGTCGTCCAGCTTGACCACCCCGGCAACGCCGGGCCTGCCGCCATTGCGCCCGCGCGGCGGATGGTTGACGCGGTCGAACATGGCCGAGAAGTCGAATTCATGGCCGTCGGTCGCCTCGATCTCGATGACCTGTCCCAGGCCGCCGCGGAATTCGCCGTCGCCGCCGGAGTTCGGGCGCAGTTCCTTGCGCCAGATAACGATCGGCCCGGTATGCTCCGTCGCCTCGATCGGCATCGTGTGCACGCCCGACGGGAAGGCCGTCGCTGATAGGCCATCAAGCTCGGGGCGGGCGCCCATGCCGCCCGAGTTGAACATCAGCACCTCGGCGCGACGACCCGAACCGCCCGCGACCGGCCGCGCCGAGATGTGGATGTTCCACAGCGCACCGGCGCCTTCCGAGAGGATCTTGCCGGGAAGCGCCTGGGAAATCGCACCGAGCACGAGGTCTGGGACCATATGGCCGAAGATGTGGCGCAGCGCCACCGGCGCCGGCCGCACGGCGTTCAGGATGTTGACCGGCGACGACACAGTGAAGAAGGCCAGCGAAGCGGCATTGTTCGGAATGTCGGGCGCCACCACGCATTTCAGGGCGTAGCAGGCATAGGCCTTGCTGTAGATGATCGGACAGTTGATGCCCCAGCGGCTCATCGGGTCGGTGCCGGTGAAATCGACCTCGACATGATCATCGCGGACCGAAACCGTGGCGGCAAGCTTGACCGGCTCGTCATAGCCATCGGTCACCAGCTCGTTCGACCAGCTTCCCTTGGGCAGCGCCTTGATGCGGTCGAGCATGGCGTCGCGGGTGCGCGAGAAGATGAAGTCGCCGAGCCCATCCAGCGACGCCAGCCCGATCTCCCTCATCATGTCGACGAGGCGCCGGTGGCCGACCTCGTTGCAGGCGGCCAGCGAATAGAAGTCGCCGACCACCTGGTTCGGTTCGCGGACATTGGCGCGCAGCAACCTGACGAGGTCGAGATTGACCTTGCCCATCTCCGCGAACTTCATGATCGGGATCTGGATGCCTTCCTCGTAAACCGACTTGGCGTCGGCGCCGAAGCCGCGCCCGCCGACATCCACGACATGCGCCGTGCAGGCGAAGAACGCCACCAGCTCGCCATTCAGGAACGACGGCGACACCATGGTGATGTCGTGCAGATGGCCGGTGCCCTGCCAGGGATCGTTGGTGACGTAGGTGTCGCCCTCGAACATCTCCTCGCGCGGGATCGCGTTCATGAAATGCAGCACGGCCTCGGCCATGGTGTTGACGTGGCCAGGCGTGCCGGTGACCGCCTGCGCCAGCATCTGGCCGCGCGGGTCGAACACGCCCGCCGACAGGTCGCCGGACTCGCGCACCGAGGTCGAAAAAGCGGTGCGAAGTAGGGTAAGCGCCTGCTCCTCGACCACCGAGATCAACCGGTTCCACATCACCTGCATGCGGATTTCGCCAATGTCGCTCATGCCTGGCCGCCTTTGCGGATGAGAAGGATCGCGCCGTCGCTCTGGATGACGGCATCGAAGCTGGTGGTGATGACGGTGGAGGTCTCGCGCTCGACGATGACCGCCGGCCCGGCCACGCGATCGCCGGCGCAAAGCGTCTCACGGTCGATGATGCCATAGGTCTGCGGCGCGCCGCTCGCCGGATCGAAGACAGCCCGGGTGGTGACTGCTTCACTCGACCGCTTGCCGGCGGTAAGTTCATGCCTGGCGACGGCCGGGCGAACATCCGTCGCCTTGACCGACCAGGTGACGATCTCGATCTCCAGCCCGTCGAGCCCCTCGATGGCGCGGCCGAAGAAGCGCTGGTAGTTCGTCTCGAACAGCTCCTTCAGCCTTGCTACGGCATCGTCGCCGAACGGCTCGTCCGCCAGCGCCACGGGAATTTCCCAGCCCTGGCCGGCGTAGCGCATGAAGGCGGTGATCTCGCAGGCGATCCTGCCGCTGGCGCCGGTTCGCACGAAGCCCTCGGCCGACGCCTTGAGATCGGCGAGCAGGGCGTTGACCTCGGAAGGCGTGAACCGCGACAGCCGCGTCAGCTTAGAGGCCAGCGCCTCGTAGCCGAATGGCGCCTTCAGGAAACCGATCGCCGACCCGACGCCGGCGCCCTTGGGGACGATGCACTGGTCGATGCCGAGCTTCTCGCACAGCCTTGCCGCGTGGAGGGGCGCGGCGCCGCCGAAGGCGATCATCAGATTGTCGGAGATGTTCTTGCCGTTTTCGACGGCATGGACGCGGGCGGCATTGGCCATGTTCTCGTCCACCACTTCGCAGATGCCGAAGGCGGTCGACATCGCGTTGAGTGACAGCCGCTCGCCGACGCGCAGGATCGCCTGCTCGGAGGCAGAGGTATCGAGCTTGATCGCGCCGCCGGCGAAATTGTCAGGATCGAGCTTGCCGAGCACAAGGTCGGCGTCGGTGATCGCCGGACGCTTGCCGCCGCGGCCGTAGCAGGCCGGACCTGGCTCCGATCCGGCGCTTTCGGGCCCGGTCTGGATGCGGCCCATGGCGTCGACCCAGGCGATGGAGCCGCCGCCGGCACCGATCTCGATCATCTCGATCACGGGAATAGAGATCGGCATGCCCGATCCCTTGCAGAAGCGGTAGGTGCGCGCCACCTCGAAGGTCCTTGCCGTGCGCGGCGCATAGTCCTCGATCAGGCAGATCTTGGCGGTGGTGCCGCCCATGTCGTAGGAGACGACCTTTTCCAGGCCGAAGCGCCTTGCGATGTCGGCCGCGAAGATGGCGCCGCCGGCCGGTCCGGATTCGACCAGCCGCACCGGGAATTCCGAGGCGGTCTCCACTGAGATCAGGCCGCCGCCCGAATGGATCATGAACACCGGGCAGTCGGCGCCCATCTCCTTCAGGCGGATCTGCAGGCGGGCGAGGTAGTCGGCCATCTGCGGCCGCACATAGGCGTTGGCGCAGACCGTGTTGAAGCGCTCGAACTCGCGCATCTGCGGCGACACCTCGGCGCTGATCGAGATCGGGATGCTAAGTTTTCGCGAGAGGACTTCGCGGGCACGGCGCTCGTGGTCCGGATTGGCGTAGGCATGGATGAAGCCGATCGCCACCGAGCCGAAATTGGCCGCCGCGATCCGATCAGCGATTTCCTCCAGCGCTGCCTCGTCGAGCGGCTGCAACTCCTGGCCTTCGGCGCCGATGCGGCCCTTGACCGTGGAACGGTCCTCGCGCGGGATCAGCGGCGTCGGCAGTTGCAGGTTGAGATCATACTGTTCGAAGCGGTTCTCCGTCCGCATCTCGATCACGTCGCGGAACCCCTCGGTCGTGACCAGCGCGGTCCTCGCGCCGCGCCGCTCGATCAGCGCATTGGTCGCCAGCGTCGTGCCGTGGATGATGATGCCGATTTCGGAAGGCGAGATGCCGGCATCGCGGGTCACGATGGCGATGCCGTCTAGGATCGCCTGCTCGGGCGCCGAATAGTTGGTCAGCACCTTGGTCGAGAACAGCGTCCCCCTGATGTCTAGGGCGATGTCGGTGAAGGTGCCGCCGATGTCCGCGCCGAGACGGATGTCGTCAGTTCTGGAGGTCATGCCTTGGCCTTCTGGGAAGCGAGCGCGGCGTCGCGCATCTGGGAAAGGGTCTGCCGGGGCGTGAGCGCTTCGGGCGAAATGGCGATGTCGAGAACGGCGCCGGTCGCGGAGCTAAGCGCGCGGCCGAACGAGGCGGCGAAATCTTCCGTCGACTCTACCCGCTCGGCGTGGAAGCCATAGGCCATCGCCAGCGTCACGAAGTCCGGGTTCTCGAGCGAGGTCCCGGAAACGCGGGCCGGATAGTTGCGCTCCTGGTGCGCGCGGATGGTGCCGTAGATGCCGTTGTTGAGGATCAGCACGATCGGCTGCGCGCCCGCCTGCATGGCGGTTCCGAGTTCCTGGCAGTTCATCTGGAAGTCGCCGTCACCGGCAAAGCAGACGACCGTTCGCTGCGGAAACGCGACCTTGGCCGCGATCGCCGCCGGCAGGCCGTAACCCATCGCGCCCGACTGCGGAGCAAGCAGCCGCGCCTCCGGCCCGAACTTGAAGAACTTGTTCGGCCATACCGTGAAATTGCCGGCGCCGTTGGTGAGGATGACATCGGCCGGCAAGGTGTCGCGCAGCCAGGCGGCAACCTGCACCATGTCCACCGGGCCGGGCTGGACGGGCGCCGCGAATGTGTCTTCATAGGCCTTGCGCGCGGATGCCCGCCAGTCGGCCCAGCCGCCTTTGACCGGGGTCAGCGCCTTGGCAAAGGCGTTCGGGCCGGCATGGATGCCGATCGTCGGCACATAGATCTTGCCGATCTCGCGGTCGGAGCCATGCACATGGATCAGCTTTTGCCGCGGCACCGGTACCGACAGCAGCGTGTAGCCGTCCGTCGTCATCTCGCCGAAGCGGACATTGATAGCCAGGATCACGTCCGCTTCGCGGATCAGGTTCCTGACATGCGCTACCATGCCGACGCCGGCCTCGCCGACGAAGGCCGGCGAATGATTGTCGAACCGGTCCTGATAGCGGAAGGCCGCCACGACAGGGATGTCGGAGGCCTCGGCGAAAGCCTGCAGCGCTGTGCGTCCCTCCGCCGTCCAGTTGGTGCCACCCATCAGCAGCACCGGCCTTTCGGCTCCCGTCAGCAGCTTGAACGCCGAGGCGAGCGCTTCCGCTGACGGTGCCGGCTCGAAGATCGCGGCCGGCCTGGTGAGCGGCGCGGCCTCGGTCAGGGTGGTGAGCATGTCTTCAGGCAGCGCGATCACAACCGGGCCGGGCCGCCCGGTCAGGGCGGTGGTCCAGGCCCGCGCCACGATCTCCGGCAGACGCGAGACGTCATCGATCTCGACCGCCCATTTGGCGACCGTTCCGAACACCGCGCGGTAGTCGATCTCCTGGAAGGCCTCGCGCCCTTTCATGTCGGTGCCGACCTGGCCGACGAAGAGGATCATCGGAGAGCTGTCTTGCATGGCCGTATGCACGCCGATGCTGGCATTGGTCACGCCCGGGCCGCGCGTCACGAAGCAGATACCGGGCGAGCCCGTCAGCTTGCCATAGGCGGAGGCCATGAACGCCGCGCCGCCCTCGTTGCGGCAAAGCACGTAGTCGAGCTTGCCATGGGTGTCGTGCAGCGCGTCGAGGACGGCGAGATAGCTTTCGCCGGGAACGCCGAAGCTCTTGCTCGCGCCAAGCGCGATCAGGCACTCGACAAGAAGGTGACCGCCATTGCGGACCATGCTTCGGCATCCTCACGATTGGCGGCAAGCGGATCGAGCCTGCCTCTTCGGATCTATACCTGCACGCAGGCAGGCCGGGACGAAATCAAGAAATGCGGTCCATTCGAAAGTTTTTCTTTACAGTGGCGGGCGCACCAGAACGCCGGGGTTCATGGTGCCCTTTGGATCGAGCGCGCCCTTCAGCCGCGCCATCAGGTCCCGCTCCACCGCATCGCGATTGCGATCGGCCATGGCGATCTTGGCGCGGCCAAGCCCATGCTCGGCTGCGAAGCTGCCGCCCATCTCCGTGGCGAGCGCCGACAGTGCTTCGGCCAACCGCCCGGCCTTGCCGTCGAAATCGGCACGGCCTTCCGGCGGCGACAGATTGTAGTGGATGTTGCCGTCGCCGAGATGCCCGAACGGGTTGATCCGCACGCCGGGCAGGATGTCTTGGCAGACCCGGGCGCCCGCCTCGATGAAACGGGCGATGGCGCCCGGCGGCACCGAGATGTCATGCTTGAGCTGCTCGCCCTCCAGCCGCTGTCCCTCCGGCTGTTCCTCGCGCAGTCGCCAGAACTGGGCCCGGTGCGCGCCCGATGTCGCCAGCGCGCCGTCGAGCACCAGGCCTTGCTCCATGCCCCATTCCAGCGCCGAGTTCAGGATTCCGTCCAGGGGAACCCGAGGCGAACCCGAAGCCAGCTCGACGAGCAGATAGACGTCGCCCCTTGTCTCCAACTGGTAGGTGAGATCGGGAACATGCTTGAGCGCCAGCTCCAGGCCGAGATCGCAGAAGAATTCGAGCCCGGTGAGGAATTCGCCGGCCTCGCCGCGCAGGAAAGCGCCGAAGGAGACGGCGGCGGCAAAGTCGGGCAGGACCAGGAGCGCGCCCGCCTGCTGTTTTGGCGTCGGGTAGAGCCTGAGCCCCGCGCGCGTCACGATGCCGAGCGTGCCTTCCGCGCCGCAGAACAGTTTGCGCAGCTGATAGCCGGCATTGTCCTTCTGCACCGCGCGCAGCCCGTCCCACACCACCCCGTCCGGGGTCACGAGCTCGAGCCCGAGCACCAGGTCCTGCATCATGCCGTAGCGGAATGCGAGGCTGCCGCCGGCATTGGTGCCGATCAGGCCGCCGATCCTGGCGCTGCCTTCCGCTCCGAGATGCATCGGGAACATCAGGCCGTGCGGCTCCAGCGCCTCGTGTAGCGCGGCGAGCACGACGCCCGCCTCGACGATGATCGAGCCGCTGTCGAGGTCCGGTTTGCCGATCGCCGCCATGCGCGACAGCGAGACGATCACCGCGTTGGGCTGCTCCGCGACGGCGCCGCCGCAAAGCCCGGTGTTGCCGCCTTGCGGCACCACCGCCAGCCCAGCCTCCCGACACACGTTGACCACCGCAGCCACTTCGGCGGTGCTCGCCGGTCTGGCGACGCCAAGCGGTGGCACGCCGTAACGGTTGAGCCAGTCGCGCTGGTAGGGCTCGGAATCGCTGCCCGAAAGCCAGCCTTTCGGCCCGAGAATCTCGCTCAGCACGGCGGTGGGATCAGTCATCGAAATACCCGGGAGATAGCTGGCGGCGTGCAGCTGCGGAACGTTGCATCTTCCCGAATGCCGTTCAATGACCCAGCACTTGCGACAGGAACTGCCGCGTGCGCTCGTTCTCGGAGCCGGCGAAGAATTGCTCCGGCGGCGCCTGCTCGACGATCTCGCCGGCGTCCATGAAGATCACCCGGTCGGCGACCCGGCGCGCGAAGCCCATCTCATGCGTGACGCAGATCATCGTCATGCCTTCGGAGGCGAGCGTGACCATGACGTCCAGCACTTCGGAGATCATTTCCGGATCGAGCGCCGAGGTCGGCTCGTCGAACAGCATGATCTGCGGCTGCATGCAAAGGGCACGCGCGATCGCCACCCGCTGCTGCTGGCCGCCGGAGAGCTGGCCGGGAAACTTCATCGCCTGCTCGGGGATGCGGACCTTCTCCAGATAGCGCCGTGCGGTCGCCTCGACCTCCGCGCGCGCATGCTTGCGCACGATCATCGGCGCAAGCATGCAGTTCTCCAGCACCGTCATATGCGGGAACAGGTTGAAGTGCTGGAACACCATGCCGACCTCCCGCCTGATCTCGTCGATGTTGCCGACATCGTCGTTGAGTTCGGTGCCGAGCACGGTGATGCGGCCGCCATTGTGCTGCTCGAGCCGGTTGATGCAGCGGATCATGGTGGACTTGCCGGAGCCGGAGGGACCGCAGACGACGATCCTCTCTCCCTGCCCCACGGAAAGATCTATGTTCCGCAGCGCGTGGAAGGCTCCGTAATATTTGTCGAGGTTCTCGATGCGGACCGCGGGCCCGCCGGATTCATCCGAATTGCCTATGGTCATGCGGGCCTCCCTAGCGTTCGCCGACCGACATGCGGCGCTCGAGAAAGGCGCCGTAGCGGGACAGGCTGAAAACGAAGACGAAGTAGATGAAGGCGATGAAGGCGTAGACCTCGACATAGGCGAAGCGCCACTCGCCGGTTCCGTAGGCGGCGTTGCCCGACGCCAGGATCTCGAAGAAGCCGACAATGACCACCAGCGAGGTCTCCTTGAACGAGATGACGAACTGGTTGATCGTGGCCGGCAGCGCGTTGCGCATGGCCTGCGGCAGAAGGATGCGGCCGATGCGCTGCCAATAGCTCATGCCGAGTGCCATGGCGGCCTCTTCCTGTCCGTTGGGAACGCCCTGCAGGCCGCCTCTGACGATCTCCGCCTGGTAGGCGGAGAAGAACAGGGCCGAGCCCAGGATTACCCGGTACAGCTTGTCGCCCGCCAGCCACTGCGGCAGCGCGAACGGCAGGACGATTGCGAAGGTGAAGAGGATCGAGATCAGCGGCAGCGAGCGGACCGAGTCGATGATGATGCCGGTGGTCCGCGATATCCACGGCAGTTCCGACCGGCGCAGCAAGGCCAGGCAGATCGCCAGCGGGAAGCCGATCAGGCAGGTGGTCACGAAGATGAAGAGGGTCAGCGCCAGCCCGCCCCATGCTTCCTCGCCGACATAGGCGAGGCCAAGTACCCCGCCCTTCATCAGCATGTAATAGAGGGCCGTTCCGGCGCCCCAGACCAGCGCGATGCGGCGCCCGGTCCAGAAGGCCGGCATGCAGCTCAGAACCGTCATCACCACCACGGCGACGCAGGCGAGCGCCGAGCGCCATTGCTCCTCAAAAGGATAAAGGCCGAACAGGATGATCCGCCATCTTGCGGCGATGACCGACCAGCAGGCTCCCGCCGCCGCCTGGCAGGCTTCAGGGCCGCCGCTTGTCGTGAAAACAGCTGAGAAGATCGCCCAGTTGAGCAACTTCCAGGCAAGGAAGACCATTACCGCCAGGGAGATCAACGACAGCAGCGCCTGAACTGGCGTCGCAAAGAAGCGCCGCTTCAGGTCCTCGATCCTCCTGGGAGCAGGTGGCGCGACAAAGACCATTTCCATCTCTCACCCCCTCAGTTGATTGCCCTTGAGGGCAATAGCCTTGTTGATGCGGTTGAACACTGCGGCGAGGCTGAGGTTGATGGTCAGGAAGCCCGCCATCAAAATACCGATCGCCTCAAGCGTCTGGCCGGAATGGTTGATGGTCAGCGCCACGATCATGAAGAAGTCGGTGAAGCCGACTGCGATGCCCATCGTCGTCGCCTTGATCAGCCAGACATACTGGTTGGCGAGGATCGGCAGCATGGCGCGCAGAGCAAGCGGCAGCTTGACCAGCGTGAAGACCCGCCATGGGCTGAGCCCCAGCGAGAGTGCCGCCTCCACCTGGCCCTTGCCGACCGCCTTGAAGCCGCCGCGGACGATCTCGGCGATGTAGGAGCCGCCATAGATGGCGATGGCGACCGCGAGCGCGGAAAACTCTGGTGGGATGCGCAGGCCGCCCCTTAGGTTGAGGCCTTGCAGGGCAGGGAAGTCGAGCAGCGGCGCATCTGGCAGACGACCGACGATCAGGATGAGGACCGCGCAGGCAAGCGCCGTTGCCATGCCGGCGAGCTGGATGGTCCGGCGCTCGCCGACCGGTTGGCTGAGCCGCGATGTCCGGCCAAGCCAGACCGGCAGCACGACAGCGGCGATCACCGACAAAATGGCCAGCGCCATTGCCACGCCGCCGACATTGGGAGCAGGGAGGTAGAGCCCGCGGCTGGTCAGCAGCATGCCCCAGGCTTCGTGCGCGGCGCGCGGCGTCGGCAGGTGCGTGATGATCGCGTACCAGAAGAAGACCTGGAGGATCAGCGGGATGTTGCGGAAGACATCGACATAGGTTCGGCCGAGCAGCCGCGCCAATTCGTTGGAGGACGTCCGCGCCAGGCCGACGATCGTCCCGACGACCGTTGCCAGCAGCAGTCCGACGCTGCCCAGGAACAGGGTGTTGACGATGCCGATGAGGAAGAACCACCAGTAGGGGTCGTTGGCTGTGACGGGCAGGAGCGAGAAGTTCACGTCCCAGCCCGTCGATTTGTACAAGAAGTCGAATCCCGAAGTGATCCCTTGTTCAGCGAGGTTGCGCCGCGCGATCATCACGCCGGCAAGCACAAGTGCTACAAGCGAGCCGACATAGAGAACCTGCAACAAAACGTTGCGGACCCTCTGATTTCTCAGCAGGCTGACCATTTGCCAATCTCCCGAATTGCCGCCGGTTCCACCCGGCAAGACCGGGCGGAACTCAGAGCGGGACGCGTTAAGAACGGTCAGTCGATGACCAGCGGGAACAGGACGCCGCCATTGTTCCAGAGGTTGGTCAGGTCACGATCCATCTTGTAGGGCGACTCCTTGCCGAGATCGCGATCGAAGATCTCCGCATAGTTTCCGACCTTCTTGATGACGTTGTAGGCCCAGTCGTCGGGAAGCCCGAGACCCTTGCCCATGCCCGGTGCCGCACCCAGAAACTTCGCGACTGCCGGCGAGGTGGGCTTGGCCTTGATCTCGTCGACATTCTTCGACGTGATGCCTTCCTGCTCGGCGAAGAGCAGGGCGGTGAGCGTCCAGTTGGCGACGTCGACCCAGTTATCGTCTCCCTGACGCACGATCATGACTTCGGGTTCGACCGCAAGCACGTCGGGCAGGATCACGTGATCGTCGACCTTGCCCTTGGCCACGCGCGCGATTGCAAGGACCGGCCCCCACTGGGCGTACATGTCGCAGCGACCCGAGAAGTATGCCTGCTCGAGCTCTTCCGTCTTTTCGATGACGACCGGTTCCAGCTTGATCCCGACCTTCTGCGCATAGGCGGCGACCTGCTGCTCGATGGTCGTGCCGGCGGGAATGCAGATCGTGCCACCATCGGCGTCCTTGAGCGACTTGAGGTTGAGCTCCTTGTGCGCCATCACCTTGGTCGTGCCCAGATAATAGGACATGGAGAACTGCAGGCCGAGCTCGGTGTCGCGGCTGAGCGTGCCGCCCGAGGCCTTGATGATAATGTCGACATCGCCCGATTGCAGCGACGGCCAGCGCTGGGCCCAGCTGATCGGAACGACCTTCAGTTTTGCCGGGTCGCCGAACACAGCCGTGGCCACCGCCCGGCAGAGGTCGATGTCCATGCCCTTCCAGTTGCCCTTGTCGTCGACCTCGGCGAAGCCGAGATAGGAGCCGTCATGGCCGGTGCAGTTGAGCAAGCCGCGTGCCTTGACGGTTTCGAGCGTCTTGCCGCCCGCGGCCTCGGCCGGCGCCGCGAAATGAACCAGGCCAACGGCCAGGGCCGCAGCCCCCCATTGCATCATTTTCATGGTGTTGTCTCCACTGTTGAGGTTGTTCAGTTTCTTGTTTTTGTTGGAGTCCGAAACAGCGTTCGGAACTCGGTCGCGAAGCCGCTTCCTAGTCGGAAAGCGGGGTCGGTTTCGGCAAGGAAATCTTGAGGTCGCTTCGCCAGTCCTGCTGCGCCAGCCATCGGTGCAGCGCGGCCACAGCCTTCACACGCAGATGCCCGCGCGGGACGACAAGGTAGAAGCCGGGGACTTCCTCCGGCTTCATGTCGGCAATGGCGTCGCGGCCGATCGGCGCAACGAGCGCGCCCGACCGGAAGTCTTCCTCGGCGTCGATGACGGAAACCAGGCCCACGCCGATGCCTTGCAAGGCCGCCCGGCGCATGGTTGCCGCATCGTCGAAGCTGATGCTGCGGTCACCATCTGTCAGCTCCACCCCCAGGTGCCGCAATATATCCGGCCACAGGCGCTTCGACTTGACGGTGTCGAGCAGCGTGAACTTCGTCAGGTCGTGCGCCGACTTGATCTTCTCGCCGATCGCCGGCGTGCAGCAGATGATCTTCGGGTCCGGCACCAGCAGCGTCGTGTCGTAGTCGGGCCAGCTGCCGTAACCCCACTGCACTGTCATATCGATGTCGTCGCGCCCGAAATCCGGCAGGTCGACCATCGTCGTCAGGCGCAGGTCGGCGCCCGGCAGGATCTCGCGGAACAGCGAAAGCCTGGGCAGCAGATAGTGGGTGGCGAAATACGGGCTCGCATTCAGGTTGATGCGATCCCGGTAGTTCGACTTGGTGACGCGGCGGACGCCTTCCGAGAACTCGTCGAAGCCGGCCTTGACGTAATGCGACAGCAGGATCGCCGATTCCGTCAGTTCGATCGATCGGCCCTTGCGCTCGAACAGCGTCACCTGCAGCGTGTCTTCCAGGAGCTTGATCTGTTGGCCGACCGCCTGCGGCGTCACCAGCAGTTCGTCGGCCGCCTGCCGGAAGCTCTTGTGCTGCGCGACGGCATGGAAGACCCTGAGCGCATTGAGCGAGGGAAGGCGAAGCTTGCCGGTCATCGTGAATTCCGCCTCCTCTTTGCTTGGGCTCCGTCGATCATGCACTGCTGTATTTTCCGCCGCCGGCGGCTGCGGAATGTCGCCTCATGCGTAGATATAACCACCTGAAACGATTACGTTTTCGCCGGTCATGTAGGTATTCTTGGGGCCGCCGGTCATCAGCACCCACTCGGCGATCTCGGTGGGCTCGGCGCCGCGGCCGAGCGGGCTTGCCTTGGCCAGTTCCTCGAGGAAGCCGAGGGCTTTTGCCTTCTCCGTCGCCATGCCGGCCGGCGCCACCGAATTCACCAGGATGCCGTCCTTGGCGACGTGATGGGCGAAGGACCGCGTCAGGCTGACGACGGCAGCCTTGGTCGCCGCATAATGGGCGTTCTGCGGATGCGCCTTGAACGCATCCACCGAGGTCAGGTTGACGATCCGCCCGCGCACTTGCGCTTTCGGCTCCTGCGACTGCATGTGGCGGACGGCCTCCGCCATCATGTGGTAGGTGCCCTTGATGTTGATGCCATTGGAGGCGTCCCACTCCGCGTCGGTGATCTCGAGCAGTGGGCGGCGCGGGTAGATCGCGGCGCAGTTGATCAGCGTGTCGACGCGCCCGAGCTTCGAGACGATGGCCTCGAAAGCGGCGTGGCACTGCGGGCCGACCTGGATGTCGCAGGTCGCAGACGCGGTCGGCAGGCCCTTGGCCTTGGCCGGCTCCAGCGCGCTCTCGGCCGCGTCCTGGTTGATGTCGATGATGCCGATCTTTGCCGCCCCGGCCTCCACGGCCATCCGTGCCAAAAGCGCGCCGAGGCCGGCGCCGCCACCAACGATGAGAACGGAAAGGTCTTTCATCCTATTTTCCTTGCTTGCTGCCGCTTGGGCTGGTCGGCCGGGTCGGCATGATGTCGAAGCGGGTTACGTCGGCCCATGCGGGCAGGCCGAGCAGCGTGACGACCATGCTCGCTACGTCGTCCGGCTGCACGGCGACGTTCCCGGCGTACATGGCGGCCCGGGCCTCCGCGTCGAGTATGTCCTTGTAGAGCTGCGTCTCGACGCGGCCGGGCACGATTTCGGTGACACGTATGCCGTGAGGGGAGAGGTCGGCGCGCAGCGCGGCGGCAAAGCCGGCTATCGCCGCCTTGGTGGCAGAATAGACGGCGACGTTCGGAAACGCCGCATGGCCGGCGGAAGACCCGGTGAACAGAATGTGCCCCGACTGCCGCTCGCGCATCTGCGGCACGACGAGGCGGGTGAGCAGGATTGCCGAGCTAACGTTGACCTCGAGCGCGGTGTCGATGTCGGCGATCTTCATGTCGGCGAAATTGCCGAGCGGCGGCATGATCCCGGCATTGTTGATCAGCACGTCGATGGTGAGATCGGCCACGACCGATTCCAGCGCCTCGCGGTCCGTAACGTCGACGGCGATCGGCACGATGCCCGGCCGCTCGGCCTGCAACTCCTTGAGCGCGGCCTGGCTGCGCCCGACGGCATAGACGTCGTAACCCGCGTCGCTCAACGCGACCGCGATGGCCCGCCCTATGCCGCTCGTCGCACCTGTGATGAAGGCTGTCGTCACGTGGGCTTTCCCCGATTGCCTGGCTTTCACTGTGCGGCTTTGACCGGTGCCGCGAAACCAAGAAAACCAGCAAAAAGGAAAGATAAACTTTCGAAGGCCTTTTTGGCGGCTGGAATATTCCAATGCGCTTGCGCAGCCGCGAAACCCGCAAACCCAGGCAAAGTAAGGCTTTCAGCGCGTGAACCTGGGCTTTCGGCCGCCGATCGAGCAAAAACATGGCTTTCGTGAACGCCCGGCCGGCCCTGCTCGGCGAACGCGCGCCGCATCGAAGGTGGCGAAGCCTATCCGGCCGTCGGCACGGGCTTGTTCTTCTCGGTGAACAGCGCCGCCGCCGCCGCCTTCTGCTCGGCGTC
>NZ_RZOT01000069.1:0-15310 GCF_003999085.1 Mesorhizobium sp. M4A.F.Ca.ET.090.04.2.1 | reverse complement strand
CGCGATAGCCTTCCAGCGGATAGCGCGAGATCGAGGCGCCGAGGAACAAGAGATCGTCGAAATGCGGCAGCTTGCGCTTCGCGCCGGCGCCGCGGATGTCATAGATGCCGGTCGCTGCTGCGCGGCGGATCTCGGAAAGCGTGTAGTCGTCGAAGGTTGCGGATTTGCGCGGCGTCGTCGGCGGGTTGCGATAGGTCATCTTGCCTCAATACGCGTCGGCGTTGTCGATATTGAAATTGTAGAGCTTGCGCGCCGAGCCGTAGCGCTTGAACTCCGAAGCTTTGACGCCGGTCACGCCGGCGCGGTCGAGCAGGCCTTGCAGGAATTCCAGATGCTCGGGCCGCATCTCCTTGGCGATGCAGTCGGCGCCCAGGCTCTCGACCTTGCCGCGCACGAACAGCCGTGCCTCGTAGATGGAATCGCCCAGCGCATCGCCGGCATCGCCCAGCACCACGAGGTTGCCGGACTGCGCCATGAAGGCCGACATGTGGCCGATATTGCCGTGCACGACGATGTCGATGCCCTTCATCGAGATGCCGCAGCGCGACGACGCGTTGCCTTCGATGACCAGCAGGCCCCCGCGGCCGGTGGCGCCGGCATACTGGCTGGCGTCGCCTTTGATCACGATCGAGCCCGACATCATGTTCTCGCCGACGCCGGGGCCGGCCGAACCATGCACGGTGATGGCGCCGCCGGCATTCATGCCGCCGCAATAGTAGCCGACGCTGCCGCGCACATCTATGGCGACCGGCTGGTCGACGCCGACGGCGACCGAATGGCTGCCCTTGGGGTTGAGCACCTCCCAGGCCGTCTCGTTTGAGCCCGGTGTGAGCTGATGCAGCGCCTGGTTCAGCTCGCGCAGCGACAGTGCGGCAAGGTCGAACACCCTGGCGTGGCTCTGGTCGCGCTGAGCGGTGGATACGTTGGTTGCCGGCATGAACTCAATGCTCCCAGAAATAGACGGTTGCGGGCTCCGGTTCCCAGACCCTCGCATTGTCTATGCCGGGCAGTTTGGTGAGCGCGCGATATTCCGAACCGAAGGCGACATACTGGTCGGTCTCGGCCATGACGGCGGGCTTGCAGGCGATCGGGTCGCGCACCACGCCAAAGCCGTTCTTGGTGCCGACGACGAAGGTGAAGAAGCCGTCGAGGTCGGAGAGTGTGCCCTCCAGCGCCTCGCCGAGGTTCTTGCCATGCGCGATCTTGGAGGAGAGATAGGCGGCTGCCACCTCGGTGTCGTTTTCGGTCTCGAATATCATGCCCTCGCGGACCAGCTCGCGCCGCACATTGTTGTGGTTGGACAGCGAGCCATTGTGCACCAGGCATTGGTCTGCGCCGGTCGAGAAGGGGTGCGCGCCCATCGTGGTGACCGCCGATTCCGTCGCCATGCGGGTGTGGCCGATGCCATGCGTGCCGGTCATCGAGCGGACGTCGAAGCGCTCGACGACGGCTTCCGGCAGACCGACCTCCTTGTAGATCTCGACCGCTTCGCCGGCGCCCATGATGCTGATATCGGGCCGAAGCGATTGCAGTGCCTCACGCGCGGTGTAGACCTTGTCCAGAGCCGTCCTGATCACCGCATGCGTCGACTTGACCGCAACGCTCACCGGCGCGCCGATCGCCTTGGCGAGCTCAGCGTCGAGGCCGCGGAAGTCGTGTTCCGGTTTCGCCGATTGGATGGTGATCTTGGCCTCGTTGCCGGCCGGTGCGCCATAGATGGCGATGCCGGCACTGTCCGGACCCCGGTCGGTGAGGCAGATCAGCATCTCCGACAGCATCGCGCCGAGCTTGGGTTCCAGCGACTTGTCCTTGAGGAAAAGTCCGACGATTCCACACATGTCAGCCTCCCGGCGTTTGCAGCTAAAAAATGATGTACCCAATGAGTCCGCAAAATTCAATCGTATGAAAAAATTTTTCCTCTAGTTACGCATGCGGCTCTACGCCGCTGCCCGTGCCGCCATCGCTCCGGCTGCCCTTGTGAGCCCACTGCGCGTAGCGGATGCGCGCCATCCGGTAGGCATCGAGAATCGATAGCGCGTAGATCAGGAAACCACCGGCATGGCGGCCGACGAAGCTGGCGTCCGGCGGCGCCACCTTGGTGGTGACCCAGGCCAGGATCACCATGAAGAACAGGAACTGCAGCCCGCGCGTCGGCACGCCGAGCATGACATGCCCGCTCCCCGGCAGCGCGATCGCCGCGCCGAGCACGAGATACGGATTCGTCGGAGCAGGGGAGGCGGTTCTATCGGTCATGCGGCCTGCCGTTTGCGCTCGTTGATCGCATCGCGAAGCGCCGAGGCCGACTGCAGCAGCCTCTCGATCAGCGCCGGATCGAGCCTGACGTCGCCGAATGCGACCTGCCGGAACACGCCGTAGCGCGCTCGTTCGGCTTCGGCGAGCAACCAGACGATGCGCACGCCCTTCGGTGTGACCAGCAGTTCCTTGGCGCGTCCTTCAGCAAAGATGTCGAGATGGCCGGCGATGATGTCCTGCGGAAAGGCGACACCTTTGCGGTCCGTGCGCAGCACCGCTTCGGCGGGAAAGCTGGCGGCCGCCGGCAGCGTATGGCCAAGGTGATCGAAATTGGAGAAGGTGGTCGCCGAACCCGGCCGCATCATCATGTCGAAGGTTCCCGGCACATCGACAGGCTCGGTGACCGTGACGCTCAGCCATCGCGTCGGCAGTTTTCGCGTCGCCAGCGTGTCGATGATGGTGCGGACCTGCACACGACGCCCGTTCCAGGTGCCCGCCCAGGTGAGGACACCGGCGGTGCCGTCTGAGACATCGATGGCGTCGGCGATGACGGAGCGAATGTCGGCGGTGTCGGCGGCAAGCCCCGCCCTGGCCCGTTTGCGGCTTTTGCGCGCGAGCCAGGCGAGGTGGACGACGACGGCAAGCGCAATCGCCCCGACAAGTAAAGTTGACGTCAACTCAGACATCTCGACGCGCCAGAGCCCACCGTCAGCCGGCGGGCTTACTTTCCACTCAATAGCCCTGCGGCTTCGGCCACGGCATGGTGAACTGGTCGCCGCGGCGCACGAATTTGTAGCGATAGAAGTGGAACCACAGCGAGATCAGGAAATAGAAGATGGTCATCGCGATCAGCTGCGAGCCGAAGCCGAGGAAGATGGCGAAGAAGGTGACCACGCACAGGCAGAACAGCACGATCGCCGGCAGCGGATGGAAGGGATGCGTGTAGCCGCGACGGATCGAGCCCAGCGGCCACTTCTTGCGGAACATCATGATGTTGATGCTCATGAAAGTGTACTGCAGCACGCCCGACAGGATCGAGAAGGTGATCGCCTGGTTGAGATCGGCGATGAAGGCGAAGGCGAGCGCGATCGGCAGCAGGAACAGGATCGAGCGGTAGGGCGTGCGGTATCTCGGATGCACCGCCGAGAACCAGCTCGGCAGATAGCGGTCGCGGCCGAGCGAGAACCAGGCGCGCGCCGCATCGTTGATGCAGCCATTGGCGGAGGCAAGCGCGGCCAGCAGCGTCGCGATGAACAGCAGGTTCTCGAGCAGCGGGCTGCCGGTCAGCTTGCCGGCGTCCCACAACGGATAATAGGTGATGCCGAGATATTCCCACGGCATCATCGAGGCGCAGACATACCATGTCATGGCGGCGGCGATCAGAAGCGTGATCATGCCGGCCATGGTGCCGTAGGGTAGCGAACGCGCCGGCGAGCGCACTTCCTCGGCGGCCTGCGTCGTGCCCTCGATGCCGAGATAGTACCAGATGCCGAACTGGAAGGCGGCGATGACGCCGATCCAGCCATAGGGCAGCGCATTGCCGGGCGTCACCAGCTCGTTGAGCTTCAGCACCGCCCCTTGCGTCCACGGGCTCACCGAGAAGAACAGGATGACGATCGAAATGTAGGCGATCGCGGTGATGATGAAGTTGACGTTGAGCGTCATCAGCACGCCGCGATAGTTGAGCCATGCCAGCACCACGATGGTGGCGGCGATGAAGGAATTGTGGGTAAGCCCCTCGACGCCGGCCTTGGCGACTATCGTGTCGCCGAGCAGGATTGCGTCCGACACTTCGAGCATCGTGTAGGCGAAGACCAGGAAGAGTGCGACGTTAAAGGCCATCAACGGCCCGACGATGTGCTTGGCCTGCGCGTACTGGCCGCCGGCAGCGGCGACGGTCGAGGTCACCTCGGAATCGATCATGGCGACCGAGGTATAGAGCAGGCCGACGATCCAGCAGACGATCAGCGCCGCCAGCGCGCCGCCCTTGTCGGCCGAGAAGTTCCAGCCGGTGAATTCGCCGACCAGCACGATGCCGACGCCAAGCGCCCAGACATGAGCGGGGCCGAGCACCCGGAGCAGCGAGACCCTCTCGCCGTGGATGGTGGTGGTGTTGTCAAGCGCGACCGTCATCGATCAATCCCCACTCAGATCCGGTGCTTCTCGGAGACGGCTTCAAGCTCGCCTTCGCGCGACGAGGTCAAGACCTCTTCGGAATAGGCCGAGTCGACCTTGAACCAGTCGTAGAGCATCCACAGCGCGAGCACGATCGAGATGCCCCAGCAGGCGTAAGACAGCGGTATCCACATGAGCGTGCCCCCGGATTACTTGTCGTCGAATTTTTCGTTGATGACGTCGCGATATTCCCGGTCCGATGCGCGGAACAGGAAGACGAAATAGGCGATCAGCACGATCGCCATGATGATCAGCGTCGGCCAGTCGATAATGTAGTGGAACCGATTCTGGATGATGTCGTGCGCGGTCTCGGGCGTATAGCCGAGCTTCTCCCAGATCGAGGCCATGGTGGCGTTCTGGCCAAGCGCGTCCCAGGTCTTGGCGTCGAGCGGATCGATGGACTTCGCCGCTCCGGCGAGGCCGAGCTTCAGCGGCAGCCACAGCGCCACGAAAATGGCCACCACGACGACAGCGATGTCGAAAATCTGGCCGGCCTTGCTCTGTTCCGGCGGCGTGTAGCGGGACATGCTGTCTACCCCTTGCGGTTGCGGAACGCATCGGCGTTCTTGATGTCGAGCCCGTAGATGAAGTCCTTGTCTTCTTTGTAGTGGTTGACCATCGCCAGGATGGCGGCCGTGTTGAAGATCAGCACTGCGGCGGCGGCGACCGCGACGACCAGCTTGATGCCGGCGTCCGGAATGTACGGCCATGCCATGATGAGGACGAAGAGGATCGTCGCCCACAGGCAGATGATCAGGAGCGCGGATCCGCGCACGTCGGAACGGTACAGCGCATTGATGCGCTGCTGCAGGTCGGACATCGGTTTTCCCCTTCTCTCGACGTCCGAACCCGAATCGGCCGGGCGTCCCGCTCTTTCAACAGAGTGAAATTTTTTTCATAAGTTCCGACCGAATTCCGGAATTGTCAAGCCGGATTTACGGTTTGTGAACCGTTCGTTCCAGGTCAAGAATTTTGCCTGACAATGAAATTATTTGCTTCAAGGGGATTGCAGCGCTTCGCCGTTTGCGGTCAATATTCGATCAAAGCTCCGGCCATCGAGCCAAGGAGCAGGGAACAGCAATGACTTTCTGACGGAGGACGATCGGATGACGGCATCCTGGAGATTTTCGACCTTGGCGGACCGCCATCGCGCGCTCGGCTCGAAGCTCGAGGACTGGAGCGGCATGGGCACCGCCTGGACCTACGACAAGGATGCCGATGAGGAATATGTCGCCATCCGCACCAAGGCCGGCCTGATGGACGTGTCGGGCCTGAAGAAGGTCCACATCACCGGGCCGCATGCCGCACATCTGATCGACCTCGCCACCACCCGCGACGTCGAGAAGATCTATCCCGGCAAGTCGGCCTATGCCTGCATGCTGAACGAGGCCGGCAAGTTCACCGATGACTGCATCATCTACCGCATCAGCCCCAACAGCTGGATGGTGGTGCACGGGTCGGGCACCGGCCATGAAGAGTTGCAGCGGGCAGCTGTGGGCCGCGACGTCTCGCTGCGCTTCGACGACAATCTGCACGACCTGTCGCTGCAAGGACCGACCGCCGTCGACTACCTGGCCAAGCACGTGCCGGGCATCCGCGACCTCAACTACTTCCACCATATGCAGACGCAGTTGTTCGGCCTTCCGGTGATGATCTCGCGCACCGGCTACACCGGCGAGCGCGGCTACGAGATATTCTGCCGCGGCCAGGACGCCGGCACGATCTGGGACAGGATCCTCGACGAGGGCAAGAGCGCGGGCATCATCCCGTGCCGCTTCACCACGCTGGATATGCTGCGCGTCGAAAGCTACCTGCTCTTCTACCCCTACGACAATTCGCAGAAATATCCCTTCGACAATGAAGGCCCCGGCGACACGCTGTGGGAGCTCGGCCTCGACTTCACCGTCAGCCCCGGCAAGACCGGCTTCCGCGGCGCCGAGGAGCACTACCGCCTGAAGGGCAAGGAGCGCTTCAAGATTTACGGCGTCCTGCTCGACGGCAAGGAGGCGGCCGACGAAGGCGCGCCGGTCTATCGCGACGGCAAGAAGGTTGGCGTGGTGACCTGCGCCATGTATTCGCCGCTGGTCGAGAAGTCGATGGGCATCGCCCGCCTCGACGTCGACTGCGCCGTCAAGGACGCCAGGCTCGAGATCCGCAACAGGAGCGGCGCGATCAACGCGACGGCGCAACCATTGCCGTTCGACGATCCCAAAAAGACCAAGCGCACCGCCAAGGGCTGAGGCATTATCAACGGGGAGGGGTATCGAGGCACTAGAGCATGATCCCGAAAAGTGGGAACCGGTTTTCGGAAAAGATCATGCTCCAACTGATCTAAGGTAGAATGGCAGCCAAGACGATCATCAGCCGGCCCGTTTACGGAACCCTGTCTCCGCAGCCCGGCAAGCACCATCTATTCGTGGCGGATGCCGAAGGCGCGCTCGCGATCATCGACATGGCCGGCAAGGCGCCGGCCGGTTTCTTCGACGGTGCCGAGATCGTCTTCATTCCGGGTCCCGACGGCAAGCACATTGGCGCTCTCGAAGCGCTGAAGCCGGCGCAGCTCCATATTGCGCCGTCCTTCGCCAGCCTGCTGCCGCGATTGAGGCAGACCCTGACCAACGCCCATATGGGCCTGCGTCTCTATCTTAGCGGCACCGAAGGGCTGATCGGCCAGGCCATGCAGGTGGCGCTCGAGGCCGGCATCGACCACACCTCCATGCAGACCGAGCATCGCGGCTCGCTGGCGCGCCGCATGCAGTGCGTGCACTGCAAGGGCATCACCGAGAACGTGACGACGCAGCCGGCGACCTGCGCGCATTGCGGCCTGCTGCTTCTGGTGCGCGACCACTATTCAAGGCGCCTGGCCGCCTTCCAGGGCGTCTGCATCAATGCCGAGGATCGCTCAGAGGTTCCTCCGATGGAGGAGGTCTTCCGATGAGCACCGGCACCACCAAGCTCGACGTCGTCGTCAGCGATGTCGCCCCCGTCAACGATCTGGTCACCCGCTTCCATTTCCGCCGCCGCGACGGCGAACTCCTGCCGACCTTTTCAGGCGGCGCCCATGTCGTGGTCGAGATGCGCGACGGCGACCGCACCAGGCTCAACCCCTATTCGCTGATGGGCTCACCGCTCAATACCAGCGAATACACGATCTCGGTGCGCCGCGACGATGTCGGCCGCGGCGGCTCGCTGTTCATGCACAGGTCGGTCAAGCCCGGCCTCGAGATGGTGATCAGCTATCCGGTCAACCTGTTCTCGCTCGACCTGAGAGCCAGGAAGCACCTGATGCTGGCCGGCGGCATCGGCATCACGCCGTTCATGGCGCAAACCGCGCAACTGGCGGGGTCGGGTGGCAATTTCGAGCTGCATTACACCTGCCGCACCGCTTCGCTCGGCACATATGCCGATATCCTGCAGCAGCGCTACGACCGCCGGGTGAAGCTTTACCACGACGATCGCGACGAGCGCATCGATCTCGACCGTCTGCTTTCGACGCAGCCGCTCGGCACGCATCTCTACGTCTGCGGCCCGGCCGGCATGATCAACTGGGTGCGCGACCGCGCCGCCGCTCTCGGCTGGCCGTCGGAAACCGTGCATTTCGAGCATTTCGCGGCGCCCCAGCCCGGCGCGCCCTTCGATGTGGCGCTGGCCGTCAGCGGCAAGACGATCCGTGTCGGCTCGCAGCAGAGTCTGCTCGAGGCGATCGAGGCCGCCGGCGTCGATCCGCCCTATCTCTGCCGCGGCGGCGTCTGCGGCCAGTGCGAGACCAATGTCATCTCGGCAGACGGCAAGTTCATCCACAACGACCACTGGCTGAGCGAGGAAGACCATCGCTCCGGCTGCAAGATCATGCCTTGCGTCTCGCGCTTCGAGGGCAAGTCGCTGGTCCTGGAAAGATAGGAGGCGAGCTTGGGCATCACCTTTCGCAAGGAAACATTTCGGGACGACTACACCTTCCGCAACAGCCCTGAGCACATCAGGCGCTTTCCGTTCCCGTTCAACGAAGACAGCTACATGTATGCCGTCAACATCGAGCCGCATGTCGTCGGCCCGAAAGGCAGCGTGCTGGAAAACCTGATCGACGTCGACGAGCACTATGTCGCCGAGATGCAGGATCGCGCGCTGGTGCTGGCCGAGGATCCGCTGCGCTGCCAGTCGCTGCCGCATATGACGCTGGCCGGCTGGGACCTGCTCGAGCTTTTGATGGAGCAGCAGGCGCTCGGCTATCCCGAGCATTTCACGCTGACGCGCGACGGCGACCGCTGGCGCTGGATCAACCGGCCGCTCGGCATCGACGACACCTTCACCTTCGGCGACACCTCGACGCTGCCCTATGGCCCGATGGAATACATCACCCGGCAGAGCCAGGGCGATTTCTGCATCCTCGATCAGCGCGACGGTAATCTGTGGATGGATGCCGGCATGGTCACCACCCAGGCCGATTGGTCGCTCGATTTCGACATCGGCATGAACTTCTTCGAGTGGCACGCGCCGGTGCCGCTGGCGCACGAGAAGGGCATCTTCATCCGTGCGCTGAAATTCCTCACCAACATCCAACAGGGCAAGCCGGCGCGGCGGCTCAACTGGACGATGACCATCAATCCGCGCCTCGACACCAGCCCGGAGAACTACCACAAATGGGGTCCGGACCGGGCGACGGTCACGCCGGAGAATGTTGGCGACAAGGTGCATCTGCGCGTCGAGCTGCAGAGCTTCTGGCGGCTGCCGCGCTCGAACGGCATCGTCTTCCCGATCCGCTGCTATCTGATCAAGATGGACGAGCTGGTGACGCAGCCGAAATGGGCGTGTCGCCTGCACCGCGTCATCCGCGACCTGCCGGAAGAGCTCGCCACCTACAAGGGCCTGACCCGCTATAGGCCGACGCTGGTCGAGTGGCTGTCGAAGCTGGACGACGGGAGCCCGACCAGCCCGGGGTTTGGGCCGGATTGAAACTGTCGGCGGGACAGCGCCCACCTCTGTCCTGCCAATCTCCCCCACGAAGGGGGAGATCAGCCGATCACCCAGCGCTGCTTTGCGGATAGCAGATGATGGAAAGGTACCGCATCGGCAGCCGCGTCAGCTGTTCCGGTCCGTGCGGTGCGTCGGCGTCGAAGAACAGGCTGTCGCCAGGTTTCATAGGATAGAGATTGCTGCCGTGCCGGTACACCACCTCGCCCTCCAGCATGTAAAGGAACTCCATGCCGGCATGCTGGAAGGTCGGGAAGACGTCCGAATCCTCAGTCAGCGTGATCAGATAAGGCTCGACGACGACGCCGCTGGTGTTGGAGCCGATATGGCCGAGCAGATTGTACTGGTGGCCGGCGCGCGTGCCGCGGCGCTCGACATCGAGGCCTTCGCCGGCCTTGACGAAGACGGCGCTGTGCTCCTCCTCGAAGCGGCGGAAGAAGGCGGTGACCGGAACGCCGAGCGCGCGCGACAGCGCCTGTAGCGTCGTCAGCGACGGCGAAGTGATGCCGTTCTCGATCTTCGACAGCATGCCGAGCGAAATGTCGGTGGCGGTCGCGAGATCGGCGACGGTAATGCCGAGCTTCTTGCGGAATGCCCGCACCTCGCGGCCGATCGCCACTTCCAGCACCTTTTCGCGCGTGTCGCGAATGGCATGCGGGTCCTGGGTGAGCGGCGTGCGGATCGTTCGCCCGTTCGGGCCAATGCTCTTCGGCGAGGGCTTGCCCTTTGTGGCGCCGGCAGCGTGCTTGAGATCGGAAGTCTTCTTCGCCATGTCGCCCTCAGATTCTGCGAGAATTTCACTCATGGTGAACATATTCGGCGGCGATACAAGAGGGCAAACGCGACGGCAAGCCATCCTATGTCGCAGGGCCATTCCTCGCCAAATTGTCCGTCGCCGGTTTTCCGCGTGAAATCCGCTGCACGCCAACGCCGTTCACGCAGTTGGTTATTGACAGCACAAGAGGGCCAATTACTGTCACTGACAGTGAAATTTGTTTCGCTAGGGAAAATGAGAACGGGAGACCCGCCATGAACAGTCGCGTTGCCGTCATCGGAGCAGGACCCTCGGGTTTGGCTCAGCTTCGAGCCTTCAAGTCGGCCGCCGATAAGGGCGCCGAGATTCCGGAAGTCGTCTGCTTCGAGAAGCAGTCCGACTGGGGCGGCCTGTGGAACTACACCTGGCGTACCGGGCTCGACGAGCATGGCGACCCCGTGCATGGCTCGATGTACCGCTATCTCTGGTCGAACGGGCCGAAGGAATGCCTCGAATTCGCCGACTACACCTTCGAGGAGCATTTCGGCCGGCCGATCGCCTCCTATCCGCCGCGCGCTGTGCTCTGGGATTACATCAAGGGCCGCGTCGAAAAATCAGGCGTGCGCAAATGGGTGCGCTTCAACACGCCGGTGCGCATGGTCACCTATTCCGATGCGACGAAGAGATTCACCGTCACCGCGCATGACCGCAGCAATGACGTCACCTACTCGGAAGAGTTCGACAATGTCGTCGTCGCCTCCGGGCATTTCTCGGTGCCCAACGTGCCGTTCTTCGAGGGGTTCGCCACTTTCAACGGCCGCATCCTGCACAGCCACGACTTCCGCGACGCCATGGAGTTCAAGGGCAAGGACATCTTGATCATCGGTCGCTCCTATTCGGCCGAGGACATCGGTTCGCAGTGCTACAAATACGGCGCCAAGTCGATCACCTCCAGCTACCGCTCGAAGCCGATGGGCTTCAAATGGCCGGAGAACTGGAAGGAGGTGCCGCTGCTGCAGAAAGTCGTCGGCAAGACCGCGCATTTCAAGGACGGCACCACCAAGGAGGTCGACGCCATCATCCTGTGCACCGGCTATTTGCATTCCTTCCCCTTCCTCACCGACGACCTCAAGCTCAAGACCGCAAACCGCATGTGGCCGCTGGACCTCTACGAGGGCGTCGTCTGGGAGAAGAATCCGAAGCTGTTCTATATCGGCATGCAGGACCAGTTCTACACCTTCAACATGTTCGACGCGCAGGCCTGGTACGCGCGCGACGTCATCATGGCCCGCATCAAGCTGCCGTCGGCCGAGGCGATGGCCGAGCATAGCGCCAAGTGGCGCGCGCGCGAGGAGACGCTGGAGGACGCCGAGCAGATGATCTGGTTCCAGGGCGACTACACCAAAGAGCTGATGGACCAGACCGACTATCCGGGCTTCGATGTCGAGGCGGTCAACCACACTTTCATGGAGTGGGAGCATCACAAGGTGGAGGACATCATGGGCTTCCGCGACCATGCCTACCGCTCGCTGATGACCGGCACGATGGCGCCGCTGCACCATACGCCCTGGCTGCAGGCGCTGGACGACTCGATGGAGAGCTATCTCGAGGTGAAGGGCGTCGCGGCGGAGTAAGGCCTTCGCGAAGCGGTGCACTTGCCGTCAGGCCGGCACGGCGACCCAGTCGTGCCGGCGCTTGTCGTAGACGGACCGCGTCGGTGGCGGAAACGACGGATCGGCGAAACAGCCGACGGCAACGGCGACCGCCGCCGGCCGTCGCGACGGATACCAGAACACCGTCGAGCCGCACGTTCCGCAGAAGTGGAAGGCGATGGGACAGCCGCTGTCGGAATCGCGCTGGAATGTCCGCGACGACCCGGTGATCTCGGTCGTTGCGGCATCGAAGAAGGCCGCTACGCCGAACGGGCTGCCGGTCCGCCGCTGACAGTCCAGGCAATGGCAAAGCGACACTATGTCGGGCTCCCGCTGGCAGCGGATCTGCAATTGGCCGCAGGCGCAGCTGGCTATCCGGCTGGTCATACTCTCTCTCCTTTGGGTGGTTTTGGCGCTTTGGGTGTTACCCCAGCCTCGCCCTGGCTTTCGCTGTCCAGGCGTTGAACAGCCGGTCGGCGACGATGCCGATGAAGGCGATCGCCAGGCCTGCCACGATGCCGCGGCCGGAATCGGCCTTGGACAGCGCGATGAACACTTCCTGGCCAAGGTCACGCGTGCCGATCATGGCGCAGATGATGATCATCGCCAATGCCATCAGGATCGTCTGGTTGACGCCGAGCATGATCTCGGGCAGCGCAAGCGGCAGTTGTACCCGGAAGAAGGTCTGGCGCGGCGTGCAGCCCGAAACCTTCGCCGCCTCGATCAGCGCCGGCGGCACCTGGCGGATGCCGTGGTTGGTGTAGCGGATTGCCGGCACGACGGCGAAGGCTATCGTCGCGATCATCGCGGTGACGTCGCCGACGCGGAACAGCATCACCACCGGGATGATGAAGCAAAAGGACGGCAGCACCTGCAGCGTGTCGATGATCGGCGTGACGATCTTCTCGAAGCGCTCGCTGCGCGCGGCGGCAAAGCCGATCGGAATGCCGATCAGGCATGAGATGAAGGCGGAGATGCCGCAGAGATAGACCGTCGCCATGGTCTTTTCCCAGAGCCCGGTGACCGCGCAGAAGGCGGTGAGACCCGCGACCAGCGCGGCAAGCCGCGAGCCGCCGAGCTGGTAGCCGGCAAGGCCGAGCAGGAACACAGCGCCAAGCCACGGAAAACCTTCGCAAAAGGCGCGCACAGGATTGAGCACGTTAAGGATCAGCGCCACCCGGAAGGCTTCGATCGTGTCGAAGAAATTGATCGTCACCCAGTTCACCGCCGCCTTCCACAACGGCGCCGTCGTGAAGGTGATCGCTTTCGGCACCGCCGCGAAGCTGGGCACCAACAGGCTGAGCAGCGTGGTGACGACAAGGATGGCGACAGCCCACGTCAGGTTGGGATAGCGCCGCCAGAAATTGAGGCCCGCCGCCCGATGCGTCTGGCCCATCGCCTGGTTGTGGGCGATCGCCTGGCTCAGCCGATCGAGCGCGATGGCCAAAGCGACGATGGCAAGGCCGGCCTCCATCGCTTCGCCCACCTTCAGCGCCCGCAGCGCCAGCAGCACGTCATAGCCGAGGCCGCCGGCGCCGATCATCGAGGCGATGATCACCATGTTCAGGGCCAGCATAATGACCTGGTTGACGCCGACCATCAGCGTTGGCCGCGCCGAGGGCAAAAGCACGCGCCACAATTTCTGCCTGGCCGTGCAGCCGGCCATCTCACTGAACTCGTCGATCTCCGATGGCACGCGCTGCAGGCCGAGCATCGTCGCCCGCACCATCGGCGGCGTGGCAAAGATGGCGGTGGCGATCATCGCCGACACCGGGCTGTTGCCGAACAGGAGCAGCATCGGGATCAGATAGGCGAAGGTTGGAATGGTCTGCATCAGGTCGAGGGCAGGGGAGACGACGAACCTCTCCGCCCAGGGCTTGCGCCAGGCCCAGATGCCGACGAACAGGCCGGTGACGATGCAGAACGGCACCGCGATCGAGATCAACGCCAGCGTCAGCATGGCGCTGGTCCACTGGCCGAACAGCGCGACATAGGCAAAGCAGCCGCCGACCAGCACACCCAACTTCCAGCCGCCGGCGGCGCGGCCGGCGAGGAACGCCGCAACGCATACGCCGAGCCAGGACAGGCGCGGCAGGGTGAAGGCGTCAGCGCCATGGCCGATCTTGAAGTTCTTGGCCAGAAGATCGAGCGCGAAATCGAGCGGCACGCCAAGCACCGCCGTGATCGAGCGCGTCAGCCAGGAGAAGCTCGCCTTTATCCACTTCATCAGGTCGCTGATCCAGTCGGCGACCGGAATGACGGCGTCGGCCGGATAGTTGACCGCCCAGGGCACTTTGTCCTCGAGCAGGAACACGACCAGCACCGCGAGAAGCGCCAGCGCCCAGATCGCCAGCCAGCGCTGGACCGGCGGCCTGGCTTCGCTGACGCTCGCCGTCACCGTCATGCGCCGGCTCCGCTGCGCTCGATGCCGGCCAGCAGGTCGATCACCGCTTGCGGCGTCACTTCGCCGATCGGCTTGCCGCTGCCGTTGATCACGGCGAAGGGCTTGCCGGCGGCGACGATACCGGCCGAGAAGCTGGCGATCTTCGCCTCCGGCGAGACCGTGCCGCCATGCTCGGTGCCGCCGCAAGCGCGCATCAGGCTCCTCGCCGAGATCACCTTGGCGCGGTCGACGTCGCGGGTGAACTCGGCGACATAGTCGGTCGCCGGATTGACCACCAGCTCCTCCGGCGTGCCGGTCTGGATGACCTCGCCGTCCTTCATGATGGCGATGCGGTCGGCGAGCCGGATCGCCTCGTCGAAATCATGGGTGATGAAGACGATGGTCTTGTGCAGCATCGTCTGCAGCCGCATCAATTCGTCCTGCATCTCGCGACGGATCAGCGGATCGAGCGCCGAGAACGGCTCGTCGAGGAACCAGATCTCCGGCTTGGTGGCAAGGCTGCGCGCGATGCCGACGCGCTGCTGCTGGCCGCCGGAAAGTTCGCGCGGATAGAAATGCTCGCGCCCGCGCAGGCCGACGAGCTCGATCACCTCGCGGGCGCGGCCCTCTCGCGTCGCCCGGTCCTGCCCCTGGATGCTCAAGGGAAAGGCGATGTTGTCGAGCACGTTGAGATGCGGCAGCAGCGCGAAATTCTGGAACACCATGCCCATGCGGTGACGCCTGAGCTCGATCAGCGCCGCATCGGAGATTTTCAGCAGGTCCTTGCCTTCGAACTCGACCTTGCCGTGGCTCGGCTCGACCAGCCGCGACATGCAGCGCACCAGCGTCGACTTGCCTGAGCCCGAGAGCCCCATGATGATGAAGATCTCGCCCTGGCGGATTTCCAGGTCGACGGCGCGTACCGCGCCGACCAGTCCCGCCGCCGCTATGTCGGTGGGGCTCGCCTTGCCGGCGCGCTCGCGGATGAAGCTCGCGGCGTTGGCGCCGAACAGCTTCCAGACATTGCGGCAGGCAAGTTTTATCGGGCGCGCATCCCTGGGCGCGCCGGCGGCCTGCGGTTCAGTCGCGTCGCTCATGCATTCGTCCTTCTGGAACGGGCAGTAG
>NZ_RZOT01000699.1:0-2454 GCF_003999085.1 Mesorhizobium sp. M4A.F.Ca.ET.090.04.2.1 | reverse complement strand
CCGACACGTTCATCATCGTCGGCCAGACGGTGCTGTCCAGCGGCTTCGGCGCCTCGGTCGGATCGACCGGAGTGCGGAACTTGCGCCTCCTGAGCCAGATCACGGTCAGCCCAAGCAGGATGCCGCCGATCGCCGGGATCAGCGCCTGCATCGGGCTTGCCAGCGAGAACATCGCCGACAGCCGGCCGCCCGGCTGCACACCGTACAGCATCCAGTGCATGCCTTGCACCAGTTCGCTCATGCCGGTGACCAGCGCGCCCGACATCACCCCGACGACACCCGCAAGCACGACGATGACGATGCCGCGCGCCTCGAGCAGCGGGATCGATCGGGTCAGCACCGCGCGAAGCCGGCGGGCGTAGACTTGGCTGTGGTTTGTGGCAGTCATCGGAGCGGTTGGCCGATTTCCGAAGGGAATGGAAAGCTGCCGTGCCTGATACGCCGGGCGGCATGCGTGGCTATTGCAATGCCGCCTGCTTGTGGCGCCATTTTGGCGCCGCTCGATCGGAATGATATCGATGAGGGGGGCCCGCTTCAGATCGGCCTGGCGTCGCCGGCTTCGTAGAGCACGAGGTTGCGGTCGCCGATGCCGAGGGCCGCCCAGCTCGCGCGCCAGTCGGCGATGTGCGGCGTGCGGAAATGCGCCTCGAGCGCGGCCCTGTCGTTCCACACTTCCGTGACGCGGATCAGCCCTGCGTCGAGGATGTCCTGCGCATATGAATATTCGAGGCAGCCCGGCTCGGCGTGGCTCGCCGAAACCATCTTCTCCATGGCCGGCCTTGCCTCGTCCAGCCTATGCGCCGGCAGGCGGATGGTGCCGATAATCACGAGCATGCCGGTCCCCTTCTGAAGGTTGCGCGCGGCTGAGGATGCCGCCCATCGGCAGTAGCCAGTCTCCCACCCTCGCGCAAGCTTGGCTGGTTAGGCTCGAAAGGCTGCCGCGCGTTCGGCGCGCTGGAGACTTGAGGACGATATGGCGATCAGCGAAACAATCCCGGCCGGCCTGGTGGCCAAGAACGGCCGCGACGTCTTCTTCGCGCTGGGCATCGTCGTCATCCTGGCGGTGCTGTTCTTGCCGATCCCGGCCTTCCTCATCGACATCGGCCTTGCCTTCTCGATCGCGCTGTCGGTGCTGATCCTGATGGTGGCGCTGTGGATCCAGCGGCCGCTCGACTTCTCCTCCTTCCCGACCGTGCTGCTGATCGCCACCATGCTCAGGCTGTCGCTCAACATCGCCACCACGCGCATGATCCTCTCGCACGGCAGTGAGGGCACGCACGCGGCCGGCTATGTCATCTCCGGCTTCTCGAAGCTGGTGATGTCGAGCGACTTCGTCATCGGCCTGATCGTCTTCCTGATCCTGATCGTGGTGAATTTCATCGTCATCACCAAGGGCGCCACCCGTATCGCCGAGGTTGGCGCCCGCTTCACCCTCGACGCCATCCCCGGCAAGCAGATGTCGATCGACGCCGACCTCTCCGCCGGCATGATCGACGAGAAGACGGCGCAGCTGCGCCGCCGCGAGCTGGAAGAGGAATCCTCCTTCTTCGGCTCTATGGACGGCGCCTCGAAATTCGTGCGCGGCGACGCCATCGCCGGCCTCATCATCACCGCCATCAACATCGTCGGCGGCATCGCCATCGGCTACATCCGCCACGGCATGGGTATGGGCGAAGCCGCCGACGTGTTCATCAAACTGTCGGTCGGTGACGGCCTCGTCACCCAGATCCCGGCGCTGATCGTCTCGCTCGCCGCCGGCATGCTGGTCTCCAAGGGCGGCACCCGCGGCTCGGCCAACCAGGCCGTGTTCGGCCAGCTCGGCGCCCATCCGCGCGCGCTCTACGTCGCGGCGTTCCTGCTGGTCATCCTCGGCCTCATGCCCGGCCTGCCGCTGTTCCCGTTCTTCGCGCTTGCTGGCGGCATGGCCGGTCTCGGCTACGTCATTCCGATGCGCCAGAACCGCGCCATGGCCGCCGCCGAAGCACTGAGGGACGAGGAGAAGGCCAAGAAGGCCGAGGAAGAGAAGAACTCAGTCAAGGCCTCGCTCGCCACCGCCGAGATCGAGCTGCTGATCGGCAAGCAGCTGTCGACGCGCTTGCTTGTGTCACATCAGGAGCTGGTCTTCCGCATGGCCAAGATGCGCAAGAAGTTCGCCCAGCAATACGGCTTCGTCGTGCCGGAAGTGCGCGTCGCCGACGACTTCGCCATCCCGCCGAAGAGCTACCAGATCAAGGTCCACGGCACGGTCGTCGCCGAGTACCAGATGCGCGTCGGCGAGATCATGGTGCTGCTCGGCACCCGCGACGTGCCGGACCTGCCCGGCGAGGAGATCCGCGAGCCGGCTTTCGGCATGCGCGCCTTCTCGGTGCTGGAGACCTTCGCCGAGGACCTGAAGCGTGAGAACTACACCTATGCCGACAACATGTCGGTGCTGCTCACCCATCTCTCCGAGGT
>NZ_RZOT01000698.1:0-2456 GCF_003999085.1 Mesorhizobium sp. M4A.F.Ca.ET.090.04.2.1 | reverse complement strand
GGCCAAGGGCCATGTCCTGTCGCAGCTTCTGGTGCTGGGCGTCACCCAGATCTCGATCAGCCTCACCGTCAATGCCATCATCGCGGTGACAGCCGGCTCGATCGCGACCTTCCTCGCCGGACGACCGCTGTGGATGGTCATCCAGCGCTGGATGATGGGCACGGTGCTGGCGGCGCTGGCTCTGAGGATGGCAACCGAAGCGCAGCGCTGACGGGGCGTGCCGATATTCAGGTCTTGTTGCGCGCCAGCTGCCGCTGTGGCCTGGCAGGCTTGGCCAACCATTTGTGCAGCATTTTACAATTCAAGCATTTTATCATTTGCTTAAATTGCTCGTAGAGACCCCTGGCGTATCACTTGAGCTTTACAGAGTTCGGCGAGGGGCAATGTTCGCATTGAAACGCTTCCGGGCCTCCGAGCGCGGCAACTTCGCCATGGGGACCGCCATAGCGATGCTGCCGATAATGCTTGGCGTGGCCGGCACCATCGATCTGGTGGGCACCAGCGACGACGCAGCGCAGTTGCAGAACTCGCTGGACGCGGCCGGGCTTGCCGTCGCCACGAAGTACTCAGCCGGGATGACAGCCGGTGACGTCCAGTCGCTTGGGCTGACATTTTTTGCGGCCAACATGAGCGCCGCCGACCAGCAGGAATATTCAGGCAGCGTCTCCGCCTTTTCGGCAGCCGCCAGTGGGAGCCCGAGCGCCTATTACATCTCGCTTTCGTCCAGCATCAGCCGGCCAAGCTTCCTCAGCGGCGCGGCCTCGTGGCAGGCCAACCGCTCGGCCAAGGTCAAGATGAACCCGGGTGCACAGGCCTGCGTGCTGGCGCTCGATCCGCATGTGTCTTCAGCGGTGAGCCTGCAAGGCTCGACCAATGTCACGATGAGCAGTTGCGTGATCGCCGCGAACTCCGACGCGTCCGATGCCGTCAGCAGAGGTGGCTCCGCCCTGGTCTCGGCGGCATGCGTCTCGACGGTCGGCGGCACTTCCGGCCTTTCGCCACCAAGCGCCAATCTCACCTGCGGAACGCCGCTCGAGCATCAATACGCGTCTTTCGATCCCCTGGCCGACGTCGTTCCCCCCGACTACACGTTGTGTTTGCCGGTCCCCAAGGGCAAGACCTACACGCTGGCGCCCGGCACCTATTGCGACAAGACATTGTCGGGTAACATCACGCTTGAGCCTGGCGTCTACATAATGCGCGGCACCGCCATCAAACCCGGGGGCAACGGCAGCCTGACCGGCCAGGGGGTGACGATATTCCTCATGGAGGGCGCGCAGATTTACATAAATGCCAATGAGCAGGTGAACCTTTCCCCGCCCACCAGCGGTCCCTATGCCGGCATCACCATCTTCGAAAACCACGAAAACACGTCGGCCTTGACGTTGAATGGCGGCGCCAATTCCGTGATCAGCGGTTTCGTCTACGCGCCGGACGCGCCCGTTAGCTATGCCGGCAACTCCGACATGAGCGGCCAGGGAGACTGCCTGAGGCTTGTCGGCAAGACCGTGCAGATGACCGGAAACTCATCCATCAAAACGGACTGCTCAGCCGTGCTTGGAAGTCGCGAGATGTATGCCAGCCGCCTCATCACGCTCGTGAAATAAGGAGTATTCGTTGGGCGGCGCCAGGCGCGCTGGCGCCGCACAATAGCAGCTCTAGGCCGCGAAGCGTTCGATCACCTCGGCCAGCGGGACATGCCCAAGGCAGGCACCCGAACCCACAGGCTTTCTGCCATCCTCTACGGCGAGCGCGTATTGCACGACCGGATCGGCCTGGATGCGCTCGCGCAAAGCGGCAAGCCTGGGATAGTCGGCGCCCTCGATCGCCTGGTGGAACTCGGCCCAGCGCGCCACGCCGATCAGCGTGGTGTCGGCCAGCGTCAGCCGATCGCCGACCAGGAAGTCGGTCCCGTTGATCATCGCCTCGAGCCGGTCGTGGCGTTCGGCAACGGCCTTGCGACCAAAGTCGCGCAAGGTTGCCTGCAAGACTGGGTCCGGCGACGTCATTTCCAACGCCGCCCAGAGCGGCATGAAAGCGGCGGTAAATCCGGTGTTCACAAAAGCCATGAGTTGATGCATCCGATCGGCTTCCTGCGTGCGCGGGTCGAAGCTGATGCGCCGGTTTGTATCGCGGGCCTCGAGCCATGCGGCGATCGCCATGGTCTCGGTCAGCACCTTGCCTTCGTCGGTGATCAGCACCGGCGTTTCCTGCCGGCCGTTGATGCTGGCATAGGCTTCGTTCTTCATGTCGGCCAGCATGTCCACCCGGCACAGCCGGTAGGGTAGCCCGAGGCGTTCGAAGGCAGCGACGAGCCCCATCGAGCTTCCCGCCGGGAAGCCGTAAAGGAGGATAGGTTCCATTTGTTGTCTCTTCCATGTTCGAGGATCACGCCGCGCAGCGAAACTTGACCCTAAACGCTGGTCGCCCCATGTAAATTACGCACTATTCTGTAA
>NZ_RZOT01000697.1:0-2460 GCF_003999085.1 Mesorhizobium sp. M4A.F.Ca.ET.090.04.2.1 | reverse complement strand
CTCCAAGAGAGAGGGGGCGCTATCATGGCCCAGTCACTACCCAGTATCGTCTCCGGCGAAGGCGGCCTCAGCCGCTACCTGGAAGAAATCCGCCGCTTTCCGATGCTTCAGCCGCAGGAAGAGTACATGCTCGCCAAGCGTTACGCCGAGCATGAGGACACTTCGGCCGCGCACAAGCTCGTCACCAGCCATTTGCGGCTCGTCGCCAAGATCGCCATGGGCTATCGCGGCTACGGTCTGCCGATCGGCGAGGTGATCTCGGAAGGCAATGTCGGCCTGATGCAGGCCGTCAAGAAATTCGAACCGGAGCGCGGCTTCCGGCTCGCCACCTATGCCATGTGGTGGATCAAGGCCTCGATCCAGGAGTACATCCTGCGCTCGTGGAGCCTGGTCAAGATGGGCACCACCGCCAACCAGAAGCGGCTGTTCTTCAACCTACGCAAGGTGAAGGGCAAGATCCAGGCGCTTGACGATGGCGACCTGAAGCCCGACCAGATCGCCGAGATCGCCACCCGTCTCAACGTCTCCGAGGCGGAAGTAGTGTCGATGAACCGTCGCCTGTCGGGCGACGCTTCGCTCAATGCTCCGATCCGGGCAAGCGAGGGCGAGTCCGGCGAGTGGCAGGACTGGCTGGTCGACGACCACGAAAGCCAGGAAGAGATGCTGATCGAGCAGGACGAGCTGGAAAACCGGCGCGCCATGCTGTCGGGCGCCCTCTCCGTGCTCAACGAGCGCGAACGGCGCATCTTCGAGGCGCGCCGCCTCGCCGATGAGCCGCTGACGCTGGAAGAACTGTCGGCCGAGTTCGACATCAGCCGCGAGCGCGTGCGCCAGATCGAGGTGCGCGCCTTCGAGAAGGTGCAGGATGCGGTCAAGGCCGCAGCCAAGCGCCAGACGCAGGCGCTGCGCACCATCGAGGCGCAGCCGGCGGCGTAAGGCTCAAGGCATGAATGAAAAAAGGCGGCGCTGCGGTGCCGCCTTTTTTGTTTGGCGAAAGCGGCGGTCCAGCCCTTTCTCCCCGTCACTATACGGGGAGAAATGTCCGGCAGGACAATGAGGGGCAGCGCCGACGCTGCGAGGGTATCGTTTCGGGGCAAGGAAACAATCGCATCCCAGAATGGGTAGCGGGTTAGTTTGAAATCTGCCTCATCGGCTTTGCTATGCAGTAGAAACAAAAGCCGGCGAGCAGAGCAGCGAGCGCCCCTAGCGTAGCGAGTGATCTGAAATGCCCGTCATACGGAAGGGTCAAAAAAGAGAAGCTTACTGCGATAAGAACCGCCACGGAAGTCCACAGTCCTGGTCTCCCGGCAACAGTGCGTGGGAAAGCGATGGCTGCAACAACTGCTGCCAGGTAAAGCGGCCACGACACTAGGATGCCGGCCACAAAATAAGCGGCGAAAAGCAAAAGTGTCTCAGACCATGGATTCTCCGGCGAAGGATTCGACACGGCTAACAAACTTCCAATCACGCCAAACACATAGGACAGCGTGATTTTTGAGGCGAGCGAGATCCTTTGCGTCATGCTACTGCCCGCTTCTTGTAAGGGCCGCGCACGACCGGCTTTTCAGCTTCCTTCGCCTCGATCAGTGCCACGATATCCGCAATCTCCCAAAGCTTGTCCGTGACACCAGCGGCCATCGCGGAACGCCGCGCTGCCCCTCATCCGCCCTCGGGCACCTTCTCCCCGTGAAACGGGGAGAAGGAAGGCTCAGGCCTCAGGCCGTCGGCTGCTTGGTCTTCCTGAGATAAGGCAGCACCGTCTCATACGCCCCGAAGCGCTTGATCGCGTCCTCGTTGGAAACCGCGGCGGTGATGATGACGTCCTCGCCCTGCTTCCAGTTCGCCGGCGTCGCCACTTGATGCTTGGCCGTCAGCTGGATGGAATCGATGACGCGCAGGATCTCGTCGAAGTTGCGGCCGGTGGTCATCGGATAGGTCAGCACCAACTTTATCTTCTTGTCCGGCCCGATGACATAGACCGAACGCACCGTGGCGTTGTCGGCCGGCGTGCGGCCTTCCGAGCTCTCGCCGGCGCCTGCCGGCAGCATCTCGTAGAGCTTGGCGACCGCGAGGTCCTTGTCGCCGATCAGCGGATATTTCACCTCCTGGCCGGTCGCCGTCTTGATGTCAGCCTGCCATTTGTCGTGGCTGGCGACCGGGTCGACGGAAATGCCGATGATCTTGACGTTGCGCTTTTTGAATTCGCCTTCCAGCCCGGCCATCGTGCCGAGCTCGGTCGTGCAGACCGGCGTGAAATTCTTCGGGTGGCTGAACAGCACCGCCCAGCCGTCGCCGATCCATTGATGGAAGCTGATCGTCCCTTGCGTGGTTTCGGCCGTGAAGTCCGGCGCGATATCGTTGATACGAAGACTCATGACGTGTCCCTACCCTTTGACTGTCGCCGGCATGCCGCGCCGGCACCGCTCGCAATCTCTACCACTCTGACCGCATGCTTCATAC
>NZ_RZOT01000696.1:0-2461 GCF_003999085.1 Mesorhizobium sp. M4A.F.Ca.ET.090.04.2.1 | reverse complement strand
CTGCCGAACGGCTCGTCGAAGACGAGCACGGCGATCAGGAACACCATGGTCGGCGCGATATACTGCATGATGCCGATGGTGGAGAGGCGCAGCAGCCTGGCGCCGAAGGCAAACAGCAGCAGCGGCACCGCGGTGATCGGGCCGCAACCGATCAGCAGTGCGGTGTCGGAACCAGTGCTGGAGACGAAATGGTCCTGCCCGGTGGCGATCAAGTAGCCGATATAGCAAAGCGCCGGCACCGAGAGCAGCAGCACTTCGAGCAGAAATCCCTGGCTCGGGCCGATCGGCAGCGTCTTGCGGAAGAAGCCGTAGGCGGCGAAGGAAAATGCCAGCGCCAGCGACACCCAGGGCAGCTTGCCGGCCTCGATGGTGAGCACGGTCACCGCGATGGCGGCCAGCGCAACCGCCGCGATCTGCAGCCGGTCGAGCCGCTCGCCGAGCAGCAGCGCACCGACGACGACTACCACCAGCGGATTTATGTAGTAGCCGAGCGCGGTCTCGACGGTGCGGTCGACCGCGATCGCCCAGACATAGATCCCCCAGTTGACCGAGATCAGCGTCGCCGTCAGCGCCGCCATGGCGATGCTCTTGGGCGAGCGGATCGCGGCCTTGAAATCGGCGGTGCGACCGGCCCAGACCAAAACGCATGCGGCGATCGGCACCGACCAGACGATGCGGTGGCAGATCACCTCGATCAACGGCAGATGCGCCACCGCCTTCATGTAGAAGGGCAGCAGCCCCCACAAGAAATAGGCGCCCAGCGCCAGGAAGAAGCCGCGGCGGGCCTTGGCATCTGCGTCAAGCTGAGCTGTCTCGGTGACCATGGCCCAACGCTATGGCCCAGCCGGCCATGCAAGACCATCACAAAATTATGATGGATCAATGGACTTTTGGTGATGGTTCAAGCGGTTGACTTCGCTCCAGGTGCCGAGACTGAGTGCCAACTCAGTGCTGGGCGGGTTTCTCGACAAGCTCGAAGAAAAGCCGGTCGGGTGCCCCCTCATCGTGCCTGAAGCCGGTCAACTCTGCCGCCAGATCGAGAGGAATGTCGAAGACATAGTCGACATCACCTTCCTTGTCCTGCTGTGAAAACGCTCGCTGCCGCAGGGTTTCAAAGGAGGCTGGAAGATCTCCCGTGGTTTGGAGATCGCTGACCTCCTTGTCGCCGCTGTGCCAAACCCTCCAGATATTCTTACCGGCGCTCCAGAGCTCGGCGCGAGAAAACATCGTGTGTTCCTCGATATGCACGACGACCAGTTCCCTGCCCTGCGAGAACGCCGACAGGTAGCTGTCAGGAGGATTGGGAAAGCTGCAGTAGCCAAGGATGATGATCGCCCAGTTCTTGTCGCTGCGATAAGCATTCACCGGCGAATCGAAATCGTCCGATGAACCGCCGACTTCCCTGCCGAACAAGGCCGCGGCTTCCTTGATCCCGTAGCCCCGGAAGCCAAACCAGCTGATCGAAGAGCCCAAGCGCCTACTCCGCCGCCACCAGCCCCGCCATGTCGCGGTTCTTCATCAGCTTGTAGATGATCGAATCCATCAGCGCCTGGAAGGAGGCGTCGATGATGTTTTCCGACACGCCGACCGTCCACCAGCGGGCGCCGCTGGAATCGTGCGATTCGATCAGCACGCGCGTGATCGCTTCGGTGCCGCCATTGAGGATACGCACCTTGAAGTCGGCAAGCTCGAGGTCGCCGATCTCGTTCTGGTACTTGCCGAGGTCCTTCCTGAGCGCGATGTCGAGCGCATTGACCGGGCCATGGCCCTCGGCGACCGACATCTTCTCCTCGCCATCGACCATCACCTTGACGATCGCCTCCGACACCGTCTTCAACTGGCCGTTGGCGTCGAAGCGACGCTCGACCATGCAGCGGAAGGAGGTGACATTGAAGAACTCCGGCAGGCCGTGCAGCATCTTGCGAGCGAGCAGCTCGAAGGAGGCGTCGGCGCCCTCATAGGCATAGCCCTCCGCCTCGCGCTCCTTGACAACGGCGATCAGCGCATCGAGCCGATGGTCATCCTTCGGCACGTCGATGCCGCGCCGCTTCAGCTCGGCGAGGAAATTGGCCTTGCCGCCCTGGTCGGAGACCATGACGCGGCGGCGGTTGCCGACGGCTTCCGGGGGCACGTGCTCGTAAGTCGCCGGCTCCTTGGCGAGCGCCGAGGCATGAATGCCGGCCTTGGTGGCGAAGGCGGAGGCGCCGACATAGGGCGCCTGCGCTTCCGGGGCGCGGTTGAGCAATTCGTCGAAGGCCCGCGAGAGCCTCGAAATGCCGGTCAGCGCTTCAGTCGAAATGCCGGTCTCGAAACGATCGGCGAAGGCCGGCTTCAGCGCCAGCGTCGGGATGATGGAGATCAGGTTGGCGTTGCCGCAGCGCTCGCCGATGCCGTTCAGCGTGCCCTGGATCTGGCGCACGCCGGCCTCGACGGCGGCCAGCGAATTGGCCACCGCCTGCCC
>NZ_RZOT01000695.1:0-2479 GCF_003999085.1 Mesorhizobium sp. M4A.F.Ca.ET.090.04.2.1 | reverse complement strand
CCCCCGCACCTTGACCCGACCGCGGGTGCTGCCGCGGCGATCGACGAAGTGCTCTACGCCAATGTGTTCGAAGGCCTGACCCGCATCGGCCCGAACGGCGAGGTGCTGCCCGATCTCGCAGAAAGCTGGAGCATTTCTGACGACGGCAAGGTCTACACGTTCAAGCTGCATACCGGAGTCAAATTCCATGACGGTGCCGACTTCAGCGCCGACGATGTGAAGTTCTCGCTCGACCGCGCCCGCGCCGACAATTCGGTCAACGCGCAGAAGGGCCTGTTCGCGGCGATCGACAAGGTCGACGTCGTCGATCCGGCGACCGTCAAGGTGACGCTGAAGAACCCGCAAGGCTCCTTCCTCTACAATATGGGCTGGGGCGACGCGGTGATCGTGTCGCCGAAATCGGCCGACACCAACAAGGAGAAGCCGATCGGCACCGGCCCGTTCAAATTCCAGGACTGGGTCAAGGGCTCGTCGATCACGCTGGTGAAATCGGACGCTTACTGGGGCGCGCCGGTCTCGCTCGACAAGGCCGAGTTCCGCATCGTCCCCGATGCCGCCGCCGCCGTTCCGGCCCTGCTTTCCGGCGACATCCAGGCCTTCCCTTTCTTCGATCCCGACAGCGTCGCCCAGGTCAAGGACGATCCGCGCTTCCATGTCGTGATCGGCTCGACCGAGGGCGAGACCATCCTGTCGATCAACAACAAGAAGCCGCCCTTCGACAAGGTCGAGGTCAGGCAGGCGATCTCCTACGCGCTCGACCGCAAGGCGATCATCGATGGCGCCTCGGCGGGGCTCGGCCAGCCGATCGGCTCGCACATGTCGCCCGCCAACAAGGACTATGTCGACCTCACCGGCCGCTATCCGCATGATGTCGCCAAGGCCAAGGAACTGCTCAAGCAAGCCGGCCTCGAGAACGGCTTCAAGGCGACGCTGAAGCTGCCGCCGCCTTCCTATGCCCGGCTTGGCGGCGAGATCATCGCCTCGGAGTTGCGCGACGTCGGCATCGATCTGGAGATCGTGCCCGTTGAATGGGCGCAGTGGCTGGACCAGGTATTTACCAAGAAGGACTACGACCTCACCATCGTCTCCCACACCGAGCCCAACGACATCGATATCTATTCGCGCAAGGACTATTACTTCAATTACAACAACCCGGCTTTCGACAAGGTCATCGCCGATCTGAACCTCACCTCCGACGAGGCCAAGCGCAAGGAACTGCTCGGTGAGGCGCAGAAGATCCTCGCCGACGATGCCGTGGTCGGCTTCCTCTACGAACTGCCGAAGGTCGGCGTCTGGGACGCCAAGCTGCAAGGCCTCTGGGAGAACGCGCCGATCCAGGCCAATGATCTCACCAAGGTGAAGTGGAGCGAGTGAACCCCAGCACTTCGTCATCAAAGGGTGGAGCAGCCACGCAGCGGCTGCGCAGACCCTAGGATCCATGCCATGGCTTGTGAGCGACCTCTGCGTTGCAGAATACAGGAGGCCCATCCGTGAAGACAGGAAAGCGTGACCTGGGTTCTGCATCGTCGCGCTCTTCGACCTCTGTCACGTCATGGATCCTGGGGTCTTCGCGACGTTGCTTCGCTCCTGCTCCGCCCCAGGATGACGAAGCCCGGGCGGTCAGCCTTCCATGAGTGCCTACCTCCTCAAGCGTCTGATCATCGCCGCCGCCACGCTGGTGCTGGCCTCCATGGTGGTGTTCGCGGTGCTGGAGATCATCCCCGGCGACCCGGCGCGGCTGATGCTGGGCATGAACGCCAGCGCCGAGCAGGTCGAGGTGCTGCGCAACCAGATAGGGCTCAACGCGCCGCTGGCCTTGCGTTACCTGCATTGGGCGGGCGGGTTGCTCAGCCTCGATTTCGGCCGCTCCTACACCTATTCGGTGCCGGTTATCGATCTCGTGCGCGAACGCGTCGTCGTCTCGCTGCCGCTGGCGCTGATCGCGCTGGCGCTGTCCACCGCTATCGCCATTCCGGTCGGGATTTATTCCGCCAGCCGCCACGGCCGGGCCGGCGACGCTATCGCCATGGGCGCCGCCCAACTCGGCGTCGCCGTGCCGAACTTCTGGTTCGCGCTGATGCTGATCTATCTCTTCGCCGTCTGGCTGCGACTGGTGCCGGCCGGCGGCTTTCCCGGCTGGGGCGCCGGTGCCTGGCCGGCGCTGAAATCGCTGCTTCTGCCGGCGGTCGCCCTTGCCCTGCCGCAAGCCGCGATCCTTGCCCGCGTCGCCCGCTCGGCACTGATCGAGGTGCTGCACGAGGACTATGTCCGCACCGCCCGCGCCAAGGGCATGCCATACCGCGCCGTGCTCTGGCGGCACGCGCTGCGCAACGCCATGATCCCGGTACTCACCATTCTCGGTTTGCAATTCGCCTTCCTGCTCGCCGGCACCATCATTATCGAGAACGTCTTCTACCTGCCCGGCCTTGGACGGTTGGTGTTCCAGGCCATCACGCAGCGCGACCTGATCGTCGTCGAA
>NZ_RZOT01000694.1:0-2487 GCF_003999085.1 Mesorhizobium sp. M4A.F.Ca.ET.090.04.2.1 | reverse complement strand
CCTACATGCATTGCGCCAAGGCCTTCATGCGCTCGGATCTGTGGAAGCCGGAGACCTGGTACGACCGCGCGACGCTGCCGACGCTCGGCCAGATCATCCGCGACCAGCTGGCGCTCGCCGAGGCCGCCGGCGACATCGACCGCGAGCTGGACCAGGATTACCGGCAGACCATGTGGTAGCCTCGGGCACGATTCGCCCGGACAGTTCCCGCTTGCTCAACATCTTTGCCATTTCCGGCAGCCTGCGCGCCGCCTCGACCAATTCGGCGCTGCTCGCGGCGCTGGCTCAAAACGCGCCGGCCGGCTCCCGCGTGACCCTCTATGACGGACTTGGCCGGCTGCCGATCTTCAACCCGGACGACGAGGGCGAGCGCACGCCACCGGAAGCGGCAGCGCTGATCGAGGCCGTCACGGCGGCCGACGGCGTCATCGTCTCCTGTCCGGAATATGCCCATGGCGTGCCGGGCGGTCTGAAGAACGCGCTCGACTGGCTGGTGTCGCGCGACGCCGCCGTCGCCAAGCCGGCTATGTTCGTGCATGCCTCGCCGCGCTCGCTCTATGCGCGCGCCGCCCTGGCCGAGATCATGCGGACGATGTCGTTCGCGCTCCGTGAAGAAGCGGCGCTGGAAATCGCGCTGCTGGGCAAGAAGCCGCCGGAGATGGAGGCGATCCTGGCGGAGCCTGCGAACCGGCTGGCGATGAACGAGGCGCTCTCGGCCTTCGCCGGCTTCATCCGCTCGCGATGACACCGGCCGGGCCCATCGCTCAATACGTCTTGGCGCCGTTCACCATCAGCCAGACCACATAGAGCGAGGTGGTGCCGGCGATGTAGAGGCGGTTGCGCTTGGGGCCGCCGAAGACGCAGTTGGCGACGACGTCCGGCACCTTGACCTTGCCGATCAGCGTGCCGTCGGGATCGTAGCAATGGATGCCGTCGGCGGCGCTTGTCCAGATTCGGCCGGCCTCGTCGAGACGGAACCCGTCGAACAGCCCGGCCGTGCAGTCGGCGAAGACCTTGCCGCCCGAAACCTTCTTGCCACCCTTGCCGACGTTGAAGACGCGGATATGCGCCGGGTTCTTGGCGCCATGCGTGCGGCCGGTATCGGCGACATAAAGCAGGCTTTCGTCGAGCGAGAAGGCAAGCCCGTTGGGTCTCACCATGTCGGTGATGACGGCATCGATCTCCCCCGTGCCGGGATCGACCCGGTAGACGTTGCAGGCGCCGATCTCGCTTTCTGCGTGATTGCCCTCATAGTCGGTGTCGATGCCGTAGGCCGGATCGGTGAACCAGATCGAGCCGTCGGACTTCACCACCGCGTCGTTCGGCGAGTTGAGCCGCTTGCCGCGCCAATTGTCGGCGATGGTGATGACCGAGCCGTCATGCTCGGTGCGGCTGACGCGGCGGCCCGAATGCTCGCACGTGACCAGCCGGCCCTGCCGGTCGACGGTGTTGCCGTTGGAATTGCCGGACGGCTGGCGGAACACGCTGACACTGCCGTCGGTCTCGTCATAGCGCAGCATTCGGTTGTTGGGGATGTCGGACCAGACGAGGTAGCGGCCGGCGGCGAACCAGGCCGGACCTTCCGCCCAGCGGCAGCCGGTGAACAGCTTCTCCACCCGCTCGTTGCTGTTGACCAGCCGCGAAAAACGTGGATCGAGAACTTCGTAATCGGCGGCCGTCATGCTTTTCCTCCGGGCATTTCAGAATGCGCGGATCAAGCCAGTCCGCTAGCCAGAAGGCAATGTGCGAATACGCAGTTGCAATACAAAAAGGGCGAGAGTTGGCGTATGGCTTGTGGCCCGGCGACCAGCCCCGCGGAATTGACGTCGCATTAACCGGCTATGCGCCCAGCGCAATGGTGCATTGCAACATCTTCTTTTTGCAACGCACCAATCCTATGTCATGCTCCGTATCGATCAAGGGAGGAACAATTCGCCGCGGCAACGCGGCACGAAAGGAACCTCTACCATGATCTTCGACAACCTCGTCACCCGCGCTCGCACCAACATCGCCAAGCGCCGCCAGTACAACCGCCTCGTCGCCGAAATCGACAGCTTCTCCAGCCGCGATCTGGCCGACATGCGCGCCGACCGCTCCGAGATGCTCTACCAGATCCACAAGCAGATCTACGGCTGAGCTTTTCGGCCCAACCAGCTCCGCGCTGTCAGGCGCGTTGAGATTCAGGTCAGGCCGAGTCGAGAATGGTGGATTCCGAGAACCGGAGCGGAGCGTACTTAGGTACTGGAGCACCGGAAGCGCAGGAAGCCGCCGTTCGCAGGCCGGCATCACCTGGATATCAATGCGCCGCCAGCGCCTTTTCGATCTGCGGCAACAGCAGCGTCTCCGCCGACTCGGCGGTAATCGGCCCGACATGCTTGTAGGCGATCTTGCCGTCCTTGCCGACGACGAAAGTTTCCGGCACGCCGTAGACGCCCCAATCGATAGCCGCCCGCCCGGCCTCGTCGACACCGATCGCCTGGTAGGGAT
>NZ_RZOT01000693.1:0-2505 GCF_003999085.1 Mesorhizobium sp. M4A.F.Ca.ET.090.04.2.1 | reverse complement strand
CGCCGTCAGCGTGCGCGGTATCTCGCGCATCACCTCTTCCGGCGTGCTCAGTTCCTTGAGGTCGGTGACCCGAAGGTCGTCTGTGGTGGTCAACACGGCTTTCTGCTCCTGGTTAGGAGACCTGCCGGCTGAAACAAAAAAGCCGCCAGGTCTGGCGGCTTGTCGGACTGTTTTGCTGCAATCTTCAGATCGAGCGCAATCCTCCCGCCGCCAGCGAGCTACCGTAGCTAAAGTACCAAAACGAGGCGGTCAGGTGGATCATGCGGCTCATATAGTCGAAGCCGAAGCGTTTGTCACGTGTCGTGTTGTAGCGGGCCAATTGGCGAAACCATTGATGACGGCGCCCCTCTCCCCGTCACTATACGGAGAGAGGATGCCGGAAGGCAGGTGAGGGGCGGCGCCTACGGCAGAAAGACAAGGCCAGGCGGAGATATCGGCCTTCAACCTGAGTTTGGACCCATAGCTGTCAAAGTCGGCGCTGCCCCTCATTGCCCTGCCGGGCATTTCTCCCCGTATAGTGACGAAAGGGCTGGCCGCAGCGCCGGCCCTTACTCGCCGATCACGCCGGCGACGTTCTGGTCATAGTCGACCAGCGAGCCGGTCATGACGCCGGCCTGCGGGCTCAGCATATAGGTGATCAGCCGGGCAAGCTGCGCGGGCTTGACCAATTGGCCCATCGGCTGCGCGGCCTCGGCCTTTTCCAGCCAGTCGTCCGGCGCGTCGTGCCACTTCTTCTGCACGATCGCCTCGCCCTCTGTGTCCATCCAGCCGGGCAGCACGGCGTTGCAGCGGATGCGGTTCCTCCGATAGGAGCTGGCGACATTCTTGGTCAGCGTCATCAGCGCGCCCTTGCTGGTCGAATAGGGCGTCAGGAAGGACTGTCCGGCATGCGCCGACATCGACAGCACGTTGACGATCGAGCCCGGCGCCTTACGCGCCAGAAGATGCGCGACCAGGCCCTGCATCAGGAAGAAGGGGCCGCGTACATTGGTGTCGAAAATCTGGTCGAAGACGTCCTCTGTCGTTTCGATAAGCGAGCCGCGCGCCGAGGTGGCGGCGGCGTTGACCAGCGCGTTCAGCGTGCCGAAATGCGCGATCGCCGTGTCGACAGCGCGCTTGCAGTCGGCGACCCTGGCGACGTCGGCGCTGATGAAGATGGCGTCGACGCCGCCCTTCTTCAGCGCCGCGACGGCCTTGTCGCCCTTCTCCTGCGAGCGGCCGACCAGCGCCAGCGCGCGGCAGCCCTCGTCGGCCAGCGCCTCGGCGACGGCGAAGCCGATACCTTGCGCGCCGCCGGTGACGATGGCGCGCGTTTCCGAATTGCGACCGGCCAAACCGCTCATCGCTGTTCTCCTGTGTTCGAATTCAAAAAGCTCAGTCGACGCGAACAGTCTTGCCGGTCTTCGCCGACTTCAGCGCGGCGTCCGCAAGCTTCAGCGCCACAAGGCCGTCCGTTCCGCTTGGCGCCGCCTTCTTGCCCTTGGTTGCCGCGCCGATGAAGGCGGCGATCTCGTTGGCGTAGGCGTCGAGGTAGCGGGTCATGAAGAAGTCGTGCAGCGGCGGGCGGGTGTAGCCCTTGTCGTTGGCGAGCTCGATCGACACCGGCCGCTGGTTCTCGGCGGCGACCATGCCCTTCGAGCCGTGCACCTCGATGCGCTGGTCGTAGCCATAGGTGGCGCGACGCGAGTTGGAGATGACGGCCTGCTTGCCCGACGCGGTTTCCAGGATGACGCTGACCGAGTCGAAATCGCCGGCCTCGCCGATCTTCTTGTCGACCAGCACCGAGGCATGGGCGCTGACCGCCACCGGCTCCTCGCCGAGCAGGAAGCGCGCCATGTCGAAATCGTGGATGGTCATATCGCGGAAGATGCCGCCCGAGCGGGCGATGTACTCGAGCGGCGGCGCGCCCGGATCGCGCGAGGTGATGGTGACCATCTCGACCGCGCCAATGGCGCCGTCATCGATCGCCTTGCGCACGGCGGCGAAATGCGGGTCGAAGCGGCGGTTGAAGCCTACCATCAGCGTGGCGCCGGCCTTCTCGACCACGGCCAGGCATTTTTCCACGCGCTTGAAGTCGAGGTCGATCGGCTTCTCGCAGAAGATCGCCTTGCCGGCCTTGGCAAAGCGCTCGATGAGGTCGGCATGGGTGTCGGTGGGCGTGCAGATGATGACGGCGTCGATGTCCTTGGCCTTCTCGATGGCCTCGATGCTGCGCACTTCGGCGCCATAGGCCGAGGCCAGATCGCTCGCCGCCTTCTCGAAAGCATCGGCAACGGCAACCAGTTTTGCGTCGGGATTGGAGCCGACGGCGCGGGCATGGACCTTGCCGATGCGGCCGGCGCCGAGAAGAGCGAAGCGGATAGTCATGAATTGTCCTTTGAGGTGGTTCTAAAACATGTCCGCGCCTCTAGGCGCGGACGATCTGGTTGGTCCCGTCGTGACGCCCGTCAGGCCGCCTGGAGCTCCGCCTGCCCGGTCTTGGCGCCGGTGATGTAGGCGACGATG
>NZ_RZOT01000692.1:0-2507 GCF_003999085.1 Mesorhizobium sp. M4A.F.Ca.ET.090.04.2.1 | reverse complement strand
ATCCAGGGCCTGACCAGGGCCGAGATGCGGCCGCTGCGCTCGCGCCGTGTCGCACCGATCCTGTTGACGACAAGCCCTTCCTCGATGATCTGGCCGATCGTCATGCGCGGGTTGAGCGACGAGAACGGATCCTGGAAGACGATTTGCATGCGCGAGCGCAGCGGCCGCATCTCGGCCCTGGTCAGGCCCTGGATCGGCCGGCCGTCGAAACGGATCTCGCCGCGCTTGGCGTCCAGCAGCCGAAGCAGCGCCTGGCCGAACGTCGTCTTGCCGGACCCGGATTCGCCGACCAACCCAAGCGTCTCGTGGCGGCAAAGCTTGAGGTCGAGGTCGTCGACGGCGACCAGCTCGCGCCAGTCGGGCTTCAGGAAGCTGCCGTGGCGCAACATGAAGCAGACGCGCACGCGGTTCGCTTCGAGGATGGTGCCGCAGCCCTCGGGCAATGGTTGCGGCCGCCCACGCGGCTCGGAGGCCAGCAGCCGTCGCGTATAGGGATGCTGCGGATCGGCGAAGAGCCGTTCCGTGATATTGTGTTCGCACATCTCGCCATGCTGCATGACATAGACGTAGTCGGAGAACTTGCGCACCACAGTGAGGTCGTGGGTGATCAGGATCACCGCCATCCGCAATTCCTTCTGCAGGTTGCGGATCAGGTTCAGGATCTGCGCCTGCACCGTCACGTCGAGCGCTGTCGTCGGCTCGTCGGCGATCAGCACATCGGGATCGTTGGCCAGAGCCATGGCGATCATCACCCGCTGGCGCTGCCCGCCGGAGAGCTGATGCGGATACTGCTTCAGCCGCGCTTCCGGTTCAGGGATCTGGACATGCCGCAAAAGCTCCAGCGCCCGCGCCCAGGCCTCCTTGCGGCTGACCTTGCGGTGCACCCTGATCGCTTCGACGATCTGGCTGCCGACCGTATAGATCGGGTTGAGCGAGCTCATCGGCTCCTGGAAGATCATCGAGATGCGGTTGCCACGCAGCTTGCGCCGAGCGCTCTCCGGGAATTTCAGGATGTCCTGGCCGTCATATTCGACGCTCGATCTGGGCGACACGGTCGCACGCCGCGACAGCAACCCCATGACCGTGCGCGCCGTCACAGACTTGCCGGAACCCGATTCGCCGACGATCGCGATCGTCTCGCCGCGATAGAGCTGGAACGAGACGTCCTTGACCGCATCGACGACGCCATGCTCGACCTTGAAGGCGACCTCGATGTTGCGGGCGTCGATGATGGGCTTGTCCTGGCGCCCGCCATGGTCGCGGCGGAAGGCTGGTGCGAAGGGTTCGGCGAGTACAACGGACATCCCAGCCACCTCAATAAGGGTCGACGGCATCGCGCAGGCCGTCGCCCAGCGCGTTGAAGGCAAAGACGGTGACCAGCACGAAACCGACCGGCGACAGAATCCAGGGATAGGTGCCGATGACCGAATAGGTCGCGGTGTCCTGCAGCATCAACCCCCACGAGATCAGCGGCGGCTTGACCGCAAAGCCGAGGAAACCGAGGAAGGATTCGAGCAGCACCACCGTCGGGATCGCCAGTGTCACGGCGACGATCACGTGGCTCATCACATTGGGGAAGATGTGCTGCATGATGATGCGCCGGTCGGTGGCGCCGACCGCCATGGCGGCGCGTACATAGTCTATTCGCGCCAGCGCCAGTGTCTTGCCGCGCACCTCGCGCGACATCTGCGCCCAGCCCAGCGCCGACATGACGATGATGACAAAGGCGAGGAAAACGTTGGTCGGCGCGGTGACCGGGATCAGCGTGGTCAGCGCCAGGTAGAGCGGCAGCTGCGGGAAGGCGAGCACCAGTTCGACGAAGCGCTGCACCCAGACGTCGAACCTGCCGCCGAAATAGCCGGAGACCATGCCGACGGTGGTGCCGATGATGGTGATGATGAAGACGACCGTCAGCGCGATCATCAGCGAGACGCGCGAGCCGTGGATGGCGCGTGACAGCACGTCGCGGCCGAACTTGTCGGTGCCGAGGAAATGCACCGGCTGTCCGTCCATGGAGGCGAAGAAATGCCGGTCCGCCGGGACCAGTCCGAGGAGCTTGTAGGGCGCGCCCTCGACGAAGAACCCAAGCAGTCTCGGATGCTCATAGTCGGGGCCGACGATCGGCTGGAAGGTGACCGGATCGAGATCGGCGGAATCGGCCAGCGCATACACCCTCGGTCGCGCGACGAAATTGCCGTCCTTGTCATGGAAGCTCGGCAGCTGCGGCGGGGCGAAGCCTATATCCGTGGCCTTCGGGTCCATTGGAGCCAGAAACTCCGCGAACACCGCCATGAGAAGCAGAAGCGCGACGAGCCAAAGCCCGGCCATCCCGGTCCACGAACGCTTCAGCCGCCGCCAGACCAGCGCGATGTAGCTCTCATTGCCGCGCGCGGGTTTCTCGATGGCTCCCTCGGCGGGCGGCGGTGGCAGTGATGTGTCGCGCGCCAGCATCTAGCCCTCCCCGTATTGGCGGATGCGCGGATCGAGCAGGACGAGCAGCATGTCGG
>NZ_RZOT01000691.1:0-2510 GCF_003999085.1 Mesorhizobium sp. M4A.F.Ca.ET.090.04.2.1 | reverse complement strand
GAATACGAATCAGCTCTGCGCGATGGCTGTGGCCGCACAGCACGATGCGGCAGGCGCGGTCGAGCGACTTCAGGCGCCGCCTGATCGCGGCCAGCGGCGCGCGCACCAGCTGGCCGTCGGTGATGGCATCGGCGAGATACTTTTCATCGTGGTCGGGGCGGGCGTGGAAGGCGACCACCCCGGGCGCGATCTCCAGCGTGAGCGGCAAGGCGAGCAGCGCCTCGCGCTGCGCCACCGTCAGCCGGTCCTGGGCGTAGCGGTCGGACGGCCACATCGTTTCGTCGGCGGGGTCCTGCGCCACGCGGCGGTCATGGTTGCCGCGCACGGTCGGCAGGTTGAGCGCCTGCAGCCGTTCCATCGTCTCGCGCGGCCAGAGCGGGCCGGAGACACAGTCGCCGAGATTGACGGCGATGTCGGCCCCGCCGCGGCGCTCGAGATCGTCGAGCACCGCATCGAGGGCAAGCACATTGCCATGGACGTCGGCGAGAACCGCAATGCGCATCAGGCGCTGATCTCGATCTCGGCGGCGCCGACCATGGGCAGCGCCTTGTCATCGCCGGCGGCGGCGATGACGCTGTCGAGCAGGCCGGGGAAGCGGCGGTCGAGGTCGTCGCGGCGCAGCGTGATCATGCGGTTGGTGCCGACAGCTTCGGTGCGGGTGACGCCGGCCTCGCGCAGTTTGGCCAGATGATAGCTGAGATTGGTCTTGGAGCCGAGATCGAGGAACTTGCTGCAGTTCATCGGCACGCCTTCCTTGCTGGCGAGAAAGCGCACGATGGCAAGCCTGGTCGGGTCGCCGAGCACGGCGAGCACGATCGGCAGGCTGATCTGGTCAGCATTTGGGTGGGGCAGTGTCATGCCCGAGAATTAAGCACAAACAGAGCCAACTTCAACGCGTCTCCTCCTGCGGCGGGTGCAAACGATCTGATCATCGCGGACCAGTCCTGACACAGGGCTGTCAGCAGGGTTCAGCTATTTTTCCCTGGCTTCATTGACATCATGCCTCGCCATGTCCAATTGTTCAATAACTTTTGAACTAAAAGGACACTCCCATGGACAAGCGGATCTTCTGGCTTGCGCTCGGTTCGTTCGCGATCTCGACCGAAGGCTTCGTCATCTCCAGCCTTCTGCCTGACATCGCGGCCGATGCTGGCATCTCCGTTCCGCTCGCCGGCTCGCTGATCACCGCTTTCGCGCTCGCCTATGCGTTCGGCGCGCCGGTCCTGGCGACCTTGACCGGCGAGTGGGACCGGCGCAGCGTCATCCTGTGGACGCTGGTGTTCTTCGTGCTCGGCAATGTGGTGGCGGCTCTGAGCTCGTCGTTCGAATTGCTGTTGATCGCCCGCATCATCATGGCGCTGTCGTCCGGTCTGTTCGCCGCGACCGCGCAAGGCACGGCGGTGGCGCTGGTCGATGACCATCACCGGGCGCGTGCCATTGCCGTCGTCGTCGGCGGCACCACGGTGGCGGTTGCAGTCGGCGCGCCGCTCGGTGCGCTTGTCGCGGCAGTGGCCGGCTGGCGTGGCACTTTCTTCGCCATCGCCGGACTTGGCGCGCTGGCCGGCGCGATCCTCTGGTACCGGCTGCCACGCGGCATCATCGGCACCAGGCTGCCGCTCCGGGCGCGTCTGGCGGCGGCGCTGCGGCCCGGCGTGATGCCGATCCTGCTGACGACCGCCCTAGCGCTGGTTGGCGCCTTCACCGTCTTCAGCTTCATTGCGCCGCTGGCCATCCAGAGCGGGGGCTTGAGCCCGCTGGCGCTGCCCGGAATGCTGCTCGCCTTCGGCGTCGGCGCCGTCATCGGCAACATTGCCGGCGGCCAGGCGGCCGACCGCTTCGGCGCGACGCGCACCGTCGCCTGGTCATTGGCGCTGAGCGCGGCGATGGTGATTACCTTCTCGCTGATCCCGACCTTCCTGCCGCAGCATATCGCCGGGCCGGCGCTGATGGGCATGATGGTGCCGTGGGGCATCGTCGGCTGGGCGTTCCCTCCGGCGCAGGCGAGCCGCATCATCAAGCTGGCGCCGGACGCCGCGCCGATCGTGCTCTCGCTCAACGCCTCGGCGCTCTATCTCGGCGTGGCGCTGGGCGCGGTGGTCGGGAGTATGGTGCTGCGCTACGGCGTGCCGGCAGATCTCGGCCTTGTCGCGGCAGTGTTTCCGATCGTAGGCCTGGGTATCGTGCTGGCCGGCCGGGCATTGGCCCGCCCGGTCGCAATGCCGGCCGAGTAACCGCTGCAAAGCTGGATTGGCGGCCGCTTATTCAGAGCGAAGGAGTGGCCGCCGGCATTTCCAGATCGAGATCAGCCACCGCGTCCAGCGCCGCGCGAAGCTTCGCCGCCTGCTCGGCGCCGACCTTGTCCTCGAAACGCTGCTGCGCCGCGCTCCACAGCCTGATCGCCTCGTCCAGCTTGACATTGCCCTGCGGCGTCAGCCGCACGCGCTTGACGCGGCGGTCGTCCTTGTTGGCGAAAGTCTCGACATAGCCGTCGCGGATCAGCGGCTTCAGCG
>NZ_RZOT01000690.1:0-2521 GCF_003999085.1 Mesorhizobium sp. M4A.F.Ca.ET.090.04.2.1 | reverse complement strand
ACCGCCAGTGGCTGACGCTGCCGACCAATGCCGAGAGCGTCACCATCCACGATCTCCACCGCGAGGATCCGACTTAGCCGCCGGCGAAAGATCGCGGCCTGTCCATACGGCACCCCCGTCGAGTTCCCTCACCCCCCCTCTGTTCGGCTTTCGCTAATCTCCGGCATTGCAACAATGGAGGTCCGCGCTGAAGCCGCTGATCTCCCCCTTGCGGGGAGATGGCCGGCAGGCCAGAGGAGGGTGCTGTCCCGCCGGCGCCTCGAAACAGCCATGGAACAGCCACAAAGAAAAAGGCAGCGGCTGCGACCGGCGCTGCCTTTTATTTGAGAACTTGGCCGCTCAGAACACCTGGCGGAAAATGATGAACAGCACGAAGGCGAGCGCGATCGAGCAGGGCAGCGTCAGCACCCAGGCAAGCAGCAGGTTGCGCACGGTCGACCATTGCAGCCCCGAGCCGTTCGCCGCCATGGTGCCGGCAACGCCCGACGACAGCACATGGGTGGTCGACACCGGCAGGCCGAGGCGGTCGGCCATGCCGATCGTGACCATCGCCACCAGCTCCGCTGCGGCGCCCTGGCCATAGGTCAGATGGCTCTTGCCGATCTTCTCGCCGACCGTCACGACGATGCGCTTCCAGCCGACCATGGTGCCCAGCCCGAGCGCCAGCGCCACAGCGATCCTCACCCAAAGCGGAATGAACTTCGTCGCGTTGTCGACCGCCTTGTGATAGTCGGTTACCGCCTTGAGATCGGCGGCCTCCATCGGCAGCAGCTTCTTTTTGTCGATCAGTTTGAGCGCCTCGCCGATCAGATAGATGTCGTTGCGGGCGTTGCCGACCAGATCGGTCGGCACCTTTTCGATCGAAGCGTAGGGCTGCAGCGAAGCCGTGGTGTTGTGAATATATGTCTGCAGCGCCACCGTGGTTTGGTCGTTCCAGGTCCTGGTGCGCACGGCGTCCTGGACGGCCACCTTGGCATCGGGGACGGTGATGCCCGGCTTGACGTACTTGCCCAGTGCCTGTTCGACGCTCACCGAAGCCGACTTGTAGGCTTCGAGATAGTTGATGTCCGGGGTGCGGTTGAGCGCATAGGCCGTCGGCACCACGCCGATCAGGATCAGCATGATCAGGCCCATCCCCTTCTGGCCGTCATTCGAGCCATGGGCGAAACTGACGCCGGTGCAGGTGAAGATCAGCAGCGCGCGGATCCACCACGGCGGCGGGGTGTTGCCCTTCGGCGCCTCATAGAGCGCCGGATTGCGCACAAGCAGTTTCATCGCATAGAGCAGGATTGCCGCGGCGAAGAAGCCGATGATTGGCGAGACCAGCAGCGTGGTGCCGACATTGGTCGCTTGTGACCAGTCGACGCCACTGGTGGCGCTGCCGGCCGGCGCCATGAACTGGTTGGCGAGGCCGACGCCGATGATCGACCCCACCATGGTGTGCGAACTTGAGGCCGGCAGGCCGAGGAACCAGGTGCCGAGGTTCCACAGGATCGCGGCGACCAGCAGCGCGAACACCATGGCGAAGCCTGACGAGGAGCCGACCTGCAGGATGAGCTCGACCGGCAGCAGCGACAGGATGCCGAAGGCAACCGCGCCGCTGGAGGTGAGAACGCCGAGGAAATTGAAGACGCCCGACCACATGACGGCGAACTCGGCCGGCAGGGAGCGGGTATAGATGACCGTCGCCACGGCATTGGCGGTGTCGTGGAAGCCGTTGACGAACTCGAAGCCCAGCGCAATCAGCAAGGCGATGCCGAGCAGGATCCACGGCACCGTCTTGGCTATGGCGAGATCCTGGCTGAGTGCGTAGGCGACATAGATGACGCCGGCGAGCACGATCACTCCGAAGGCCGGCAGGAACCACTTGGCGCCGCCGGTTTGATTGAGTGGATGATCTGGCCTTGGAATGCCCGCTTCGCTCGAAACAATGTCCACCATGTCCCACTCCCGTTCGCACTTCGGCACAACCACAGGTGAGGCTATGTCCGGTCGATGAAGCTGGTGTGACGGGCGGGATACCGGGCTCGGCAGGGAGGGCATTTCAAAACGCCAGTCAAATGCCGGCGCTAGGCCCCTATCCGGCGATCTCCAGCAGCGACGAGGTCAGCAGCTGCCGCTCATCCTTCGAGAGCACGTCGGAATCGAAGAGATTCATGCTGCGCATGCCCTCGATGGCGAGGAAGCAGACCAACAGCGCGCTGAGGTCGTTCGTCTCCCCCTTGAGCCGCTCGAACAGCTGCCGCTTGAACGATTTGATCGGCGTCAGGAATTCGGGATCCTCGGCGATGGCGGAAAATATCCAGGACGCCGACGGCTGCGGCTCCTCGCATTCGTCGGCCGAGAGCTTGATATAGGCCGCGAGCGCGCTTTCATGACCAGCCACGGCGGTGCGGGCTTCCATCGCCTGCTCGAATGCCTTGAGATAATCCTCCACCAGGCTCTACAATTTCCCGACCAAAGCCAAGTTGATGCAGAGCCTGGTGGAGGATTATCTCAAGGCATTCGAGCAGGCGATGGA
>NZ_RZOT01000068.1:0-15338 GCF_003999085.1 Mesorhizobium sp. M4A.F.Ca.ET.090.04.2.1 | reverse complement strand
GTACGAGGATCTTGATGGGGCCGCGGCGCGCATTCTGATCGATCGGGATGAGCCGCCAAAGTGACTGCGCCGCTCCTCTGAAATGACGCAGGTCAATGACCCGATCGCTCAATCGTCCGACAATGGGCGGCATCCGATAAAGGGCTGGATGGAAATCAGGAGGCAGCAATGCAGGCCCAAGCCATAATGACGACGCCGGTCGTCACCGTAGGTCCGGGCGCGTCGATCGCCGATGCGGCCGAACTGATGCTCGCCAGGAAGATCGGCTGCCTGCCGGTCGTCCGCGATGACGGGACAGTTGCCGGCATCATCAGCGAGGGTGATTTCCTGCGCCGTCAAGAGCTCGGCACCCAGCGTGTTCGTCCTCGCTGGCTGGAGTTTGTCGTCGGCCCCGGCAAGTTGGCCAACGAATACGTCCTGGCAAGCGGACGTCGAGTTGACGAGGTGATGACAGGTCAGGTCGTGTCGGCGCCGCCCGGTGCCTCGCTCGCCGAGATTGTCGGGTTGATGACCGAGAACAAGATCAAGAATGTGCCGATCGTCCAGGCAGGCAAGCTCGTCGGCATCGTCACGCGCACGGACCTGCTGCGCGCGCTGTTGTGCGTCCTGCCGAAATCGGGCGCGACGACGGCTGATGACGACTCCATCCGCAAGAACGTTCTGGCAGAGCTCAAACGCCAAGCCTGGAGCAACGGGGGCTTGATCGGGGTGAGTGTCGACCGAGGAACTGTCGAACTGAGCGGCGCAATCTTTGACGAGCGCCAGCGGAAGGCGGCTGTGGTTGCCGCGGAGAACGTTGCAGGCGTCAAGGCGGTCAAGGACAGCCTGTTCTGCGCGGGACCATTGTCAGTTGTGCTTGTGTCCTAGTAGGTCTGACAGAAGTCGGCAGCAAGCGGTGGCGACCAACCTTAGGTCGCGATCAGGGGTATCAATGGTCGAAGCAGCAGCATGGCGAATGCAATGAGCGCCGTGCCCGCTACCCTGTCTGTTGTTCTTCCGTCTTCGCCAAGCCGGCTACCGAGTAGAAGCCACACCGATCCCGTGGCAGCCGTGATAATCGGGAGAACAATCCAGAATATCGCCAGCGCCCGCGCTGCGGCGTCTGTCGGCACGATTGCCAGGCAATAGATAGACGCCTTCGGATTGAGGGCACTGGTTGCCAGGACGGAAATGGCGCCGCCATCCTTGGAGGCGTTGATCCGGGCACTTGTTATCAGGCGCAGGCCAAGGACTACGAGCCATGCGGCGGCGACCAGCTTCAGTGCCTCGATGGCACCGGGCGGCATCCAGGGACGCAGCGAAAACCAGCAGGCGGCGGCGATCCCGTACCCGCAGGCCTGCGCGATCAAAAGCCTGACCGCCTTTTCGCGTTTGACAGCCCCTGCCATCAGAAGGGCGTTGGTTGGCCCCGGCGCGACGAAAAGCAGAAATGCTTCCAGGAAAAATAGCGTACTCAAAACTGCCGGTCCCGTGGGCGCACATCCATCAACCGCAAAGCTCGGTTTGACGCGGCGGCTCTCGTCAAACCCGGACCTCCAACGGCATTCGCAAACCTCTCCCCGCTACGCGCAAGCCATGGGACGCTACCTGAGCGTCGGCAGCCTCTGAAAGCAACTACTGCCGGCCGGCCGCGTGCTGCAGCCGTGCGATGAGGTCGCGGTTGCGGCAGTAATCTGGCGGATCGTCGGCTTGCAGGTGTTGGTCAAGCCAGGTCGAGCATTCATCCTGGTGGCCGCAGGAGCGGCAGCGGTCCACCGCCCGATTGGTAACGGCGGCATGGTCCGCGATGACCTTCAACTGCCTGTCGACACCGAGCTTCTGCATCATGCGCCCCATCAGGGCGGTCCTGGCGTCTACTGAAATCAGATAGTCGAGAAAAGTCATTGGGATCACTCCTGTTTCCCAACCATCTTTGCCATGCCGGGGGTCGCCGCCTTGATCTTGGTCAACAGGCAACTCCGCTTGCAAGGATCGTTTCGGCCGGCGGTCAATACGACATGAAGCGATGCATGCGGAGTACGTGACGCCGCCAAAGGCCGTCTCGACGAGGGGCGGAACAATCGGCAGCCAGGGCCAACAAAGTGCGCTCCGAAACGCTCGGCCAGTTCGACCCCTGACTCATCCGAGCGCTTTTGCCTGGATTGGTTTTGCGTGCGCGGCCAGGAGTGATAATTAGCCCTCTTGCAAGCGTGGCACCCAAGGACCTCAGGTGAGCCAAAACGAAGCGCTTATTTCGTCGGCCGGCGGGATGATGCTGCGATCCGTCTTGTCGCAGATGTTCGAGCAGGCTCCGGGCTTCATGGCCCTGATGCGAGAGCCGGACCATGTCTTCGAACTGACCAATGCCGCCTATCAGCGGTTAATCGGCGACAGGCGGGTGATTGGGAAGCCGGTGCGTGAGGCGCTTCCCGAGCTCGAAGGCCAAGGCTTCTTCGAACAGCTTGACGATGTGTACAAGACCGGTGAGCCATACCGGGGCCAAGGCGTGAAGGTCGCTCTTCGCAACAAGCAAGGCGAGCCGGCAGAAGAGCGCATCCTGGATTTCGTTTATCAGCCGATCCAGGACGGCGATGGCCGCACCACTGCGATCTTCGTCGAAGGCACGGATGTCAGCGAGCTCTCTTTTGCGAATGCCGCACTTCGGCTGCGTGAGGACCATCTGCGTTCGATCCTGGCAACGGTGCCGGATGCAATGGTCGTCATCGATGAACAAGGTCGCATTCAATCCTTCAGCACGGCCGCCGAGACGTTGTTCGGCTACGCAGCGAGCCAAGTCATAGGCCAGAATGTCAGCCTGCTGATGCCGGCACCCTATCGCGACGAGCATGACGCCTACCTGCGCCGCTATCTGGCGACCGGAGAGCGCCGGATCATCGGGCTTGGCCGCACTGTCACGGGAATGCGCAAGGATGGTTCGACCTTTCCCATGGAGCTTTCCGTCGGCGAGATGCATCCAGGAACCGGACGCTTCTTCACCGGCTTCTGCCGCGATCTGACCGAGCGTCACCGGGCAGAAGCAAGAATACAGGAGCAGCAACAGGAGCTGCTTCACATGGCGCGGTTCACCGCGCTCGGCGAAATGGCCTCGACGCTTGCGCATGAGATCAACCAACCACTGACCGCGATCACGAATTACCTAAAGGGCAGCCGCCGGCTGCTCGAAAGAAGCACGGAAGAGAATGCGCCGATGTTGAGGGAGGCCGTTGAAAAGGCAGCGGAGCAGGCCTTGCGGGCGGGAGATGTCATCCGGCACCTTCGCGACTTCGTCTCAAGAGGTGAAAGCGAGCGCCAGGTCGAGCGCCTGCCGGCACTGATCGAGGAAGCCTCGTCCCTGGCTCTCGTTGGCGCAAGAGAAGCCGATATGCGAGTAAGCTACAAGCTCGATCCCGCGGCCGAACTGGTCCTGACCGACCGCATCCAGATTCAGCAGGTTCTGCTCAACCTGATGCGCAATGCGGTGGAGGCCATGCAGGGCGCGACACGTCGCGAGTTGCATGTCATGACGATTGCCAGGGACGACGGTATGGCCGAAGTAAGCGTGATCGATACGGGCACGGGCCTCTCGCCCGAGGTGTCCGCCCAGCTTTTCCAGCCTTTCGTCACCACTAAGAAGCAGGGCATGGGCGTCGGCCTCTCCATTTGCCGCACAATCGTCGAATCGCACGGCGGTCATATCTGGGCCGAGGCAATGCCGTCTGGAGGAACCGCTTTCCGGTTCACCTTGCGCATCGTGAACAAGGAAGAGGTTGCCAATGGCCGGGAATGATCTCGTGCATGTGGTCGACGATGACGTCGAAGTTCGCAAGTCGCTCGGTTTTCTTCTCGCGACAGCCGATTTTGCCGTGCGCCTGCATGAATCCGCGACAGCCTTCCTGGCTTCAGCCACCGACAATGTCGACGGCTGCATCGTGACCGATGTGCGCATGCCAGGTATCGACGGCATCGAGTTCCTGCGGCAGCTGAGGGCTCGCGGGCACAGGCTTCCGGTCATTGTCATGACGGGTCATGCCGATGTCGCGCTCGCCGTTCAGGCGATGAAGGAAGGGGCTGCGGATTTCATCGAAAAGCCGTTCGACGACGACATTTTGATCGACGCGATCCGTTCAGCGCTGGGCAATCGCAATCGAGTTGATGCAACCCACCCGCAATCCGCGGAAATCCGCGGGCGGCTGTCAACGCTTTCGGAGCGGGAGCGGCAGGTGCTGGATGGGCTTGTGTCGGGTCTGCCGAACAAGACGATCGCCTATGATCTGGGAATCAGCCCGCGCACGGTCGAAATCCATCGCGCCAATGTCATGAGCAAGATGGCCGCCGGCAGCCTGTCGCACCTGGTTCGCATGGCGCTGATCCTGGATCCCAAGCACTAGGGTAATTGAGGAACGGAATTGCGGTCATCTGTCGGCGCCCTCTGCGCGTCCCAGTCGCGCCAATGGGTCGGGTGGATGTCGATATAGGCGCCCGTCGTCGCGTTCTTCCATCCGTTCCGCGTCCTCATGCAGGGAAATACAAGCGCATGCTCGCCATCCTCGTCGAGGACGGCGAGTTCGAGATCGCATTCGAACGGGGCGCTTAGGATAGGCTTCCACATCGCCCTAGGATGCGCGAGATGGCAGGCCTCGCCTTGATCTGAATCATTTTCCGAAATCGCCGAATGCGCGAACTTGGGCTTGCGAGCCCGAACCGGAGCACCCGGATGGCCGCGAGCAGTAGGAGATCGCACCGATGCTGATCCGCACACTTTCTGCCCTGGAATGCACGAAATTGCTGACCGCAAATCGCCTAGGCCACCTGGCGTGCGCGAAGGATGGGCAACCCTACGTCGTGCCGTTGTACTACGCGCATGCTGACAACCATCTCTATGCGTTTTCAATGCCCGGCAAGAAGATCGACTGGATGCGGGCCAACCCTCTGGTGTCGGTCCAGGTCGATGAGCGCGGCCAAGGCCGAGGCTGGAGAAGCGTTGTTGTCGACGGCCGCTATGAAGAGCTGCCTGACCGGATCGGTCATAAGCTTCAGCGCGATCATGCGTGGTCAGTGCTGAGCAAGCACCCCGACTGGTGGGAGCCAGGCGCCCTCAAACCGGTCCTGCCTGCCGTTTCCGATGGCGGTCCGCATGTCTTCTTCCGCATCTTCATTGGCGAGGTGTCGGGCCGGGAAGCAATTGAGTAGGTCTTCTGCCGCCAAAGAATGGCCGCCCCGGCGCGGCCTGTTTCGAGGCATGCACGGCGCTGCCCGATGGCTGTCGACCTTGATTGCTTCTGCAATCCCAGAGGACCCTTGTCCGCCTATGACGGGTTCTACGTAGTTTCCCGTAGGGACATAACCGAATTTCGCGCTCCGTGAATTCGAGCGATTGCTGTGACAACGGTCAACCGGGGACGCAGCGATGAACGCCTACACCACCGCAAGGATTTCAATTCCCTTACAGCCAGCCAATCCGAACCTGAAGGTGGCATTTGGCTCGGTGCCGGTCCAGCCAATCAGCTTCTTCCCCGCCGGGTCGGAAATCTATGCCCAGGGCGAGAAGGCTGGCGCCTTCTACCAGGTCGAGTTCGGCGCCGTCCGTGTCTACCGCTTGCTTGCCGATGGTCGCCGGCAGATAAGCGCCTTCCACTTGCCTGGAGAGACATTCGGCTTCGAAGCCGACACGACACATCATTTCTTCGCCGAAGCGATCAACGCCACCGGTGTCCGCGTGTTTCGCACCGCGGCCGGGGCTGACATGTCGCAGCAGCTGCTGCCGCTCGCGCTCAAGGGGCTGACAAGGGCGCAAGAGCACTTGCTCGTCCTCGGCCGCCAGAACGCCATAGAACGTATCGCGGCGTTCCTGGTCGATTTGGCAGAGCGCCAAGGTGGTCTGCGGCAAGTCGAACTGCCCATGTCGCGCGTGGACATCGGCGACTATCTCGGCCTCACCATCGAGACCGTCTCGCGGGTCTTCACCAAGCTGAAGGAGCGAGGCGTCATTCGCCTGCTCAGCCTGCGCTGCATCGAAATCGTTAGACAGGACGCGCTGCGCGATATGAGTGAATGAGTCCAACTCTGGTCATGGCAAGGGCATCGCGCGGATTCACGACGCCTTGAGGCGCAAGCCACAGGGCACGCATTCCGTCGGGCAGCCTTCCAGCCAAAGCGGCTGAGAGTCGCTTGGAGCGGTTCGAGCGCCGGTGGGTTTCGAGTCCCAGATTTCGAGGTCTCCAATAAAAATAAAGGAAATCAGTCGGTAGACAGTGCTTTGGTGGGCCCGGAGGGTGTATAACGGTCAGGCTTCATTTGCCTGTTTGCGGGTTTGAGAAACCGCTACGGATCGTGTGTGTCCGCCGTTGGCCGCAACCGCAACCTCCGGCCCATACTGATTGTGCAAATGAACGGGCCTGGCTTTTCGGCGGTGCAGCATGTTCACGCCTTCGACCGCCATCGAGAAGATCATCGCTGAATAGATATAACCCTTGGGGACATGGACGCCAAAGGCATCCGCGACCAACGTCATGCCGATCATGATGAGGAAGCCGAGTGCCAGCATCTTCACAGTAGGGTGAGCATCGACAAACTTTCCAACCGGTCCGGCGGCCGCGATCAGGACGGCCATCGACGCGACGACAGCGACGGCCATGACCCAGATCTGGTTGGCCATGCCGACGGCGGTCACGATCGAGTCAATGGAAAACACGAGGTTGATCAGGGCAATCTGCGACACGACGGCTACGAAACCTGCGCGCACGGTGGCACCAATGTGGCCCTCTTCTCCCTCGAGACTTGCATGTATCTCCTGGGTGGCCTTGTAGATGAGGAACAGACCGCCGCCTGCCAGGATGAGATCCTTCCCGGAAAAGCCGTGCCCGAAGGCCTCGAACAAAGGTTCGGTCAAGCCAATGATCCACCCGATGAACAGCAGCAGGATCAGTCGCGGAACGAGGGCCAGCGCCATTCCGAGAAACCGCGCCTTTGGCTGCAGCTCGGGAGCAAGTTTGCTGACCAGAACCGAGATCACGACAAGGTTGTCGACACTCAGGACGATTTCGAGCGCTGTAAGCGTCAGCAGGCTGAGCCAGATTTGCGGGTCGGTTATCATCTTTCGCCCTCCCTTCGGGCACCCAGTTGGATTTGCTTTTGGCTTGATCTTGTCGCGCTGCCGGTGGCGACGATGAGGAGCGCCGGTCGCGGCGGCGCGGATCGGCAAACCGCACCTGAAGTTCATTTTCAGATGCGGTTTGTTGGCCGCCTGAATGGCGGTGCTGTAGCTATTCTGCCGCTGCCGTGACAGGCTGGGCTTCGGGCAGGAGAGAGGCGGGTTCACCCCGCCCTTCGAGGTCGTCCAGCAGCGCCATCCACAGCGAGATGCACAGCCCGACCATGACGACAAGGAAGGGTGCTGCCGCGATGATCGACGCGGTCTGCAGGCCCTCCAGGCCTCCCATCACCAGCAGCACACAGGCCGACGCGCCCGCTAGGACGCCCCAGAGGACCACGACGATGCGCGCGGGCTCAAGCGTGCCGCGTGACGACAGCATACCCATCACGATCGAGGCGGCATCAGCTCCCGAGATGAAGAAGATCGCCACAAGGAAGATCGCGACGAACGAGGTGAGCGCCGTTCCCGGATATTGTTCGAGTAGGGCAAACAGCGAGATGGCGGCACCCTTGGTGTTGACCGCCTCGACAAGTCCGCCGACCCCCATCAGTTCAGAGTGCAGCGCGGTGCCGCCCATGATGGTGAACCAGAGAAAGGTTACGCCGCTCGGGATGAGCAGAACGCCGATGACGAACTCGCGGATCGTCCGCCCCCTGGAGATGCGGGCAATGAAAACGCCGACAAAAGGTGCCCAGGAAACCCACCACGCCCAGTAGAAGATGGTCCAGCTGCTCAGCCATTTGCCGTCGCTGAAGGCAGCGGTGCGGAACGACATCGTGACGAGATTGGTCAGGTATTCGCCGAGCGCTTCGGTGAAGGTGTTGAGGATGAAGACGGTCGGTCCGACAACGGCCAGGAAGAGCAGCAAGGCGGCGGCGACAACCATGTTCATGTTGCTCAGGAACTGGACGCCCTTGCCGACTCCCGACACTGCCGAAAGGATGAACAGCACCGACAGCACAGCGATGATCGCAAGGGCAATGCCTGTTCCCTCGCCGGTTCCCCAGAGAAAATTCAGACCGCTGTTGATCTGCTGTGCGCCAAGGCCGAGCGATGTCGCAGTGCCGAACAGCGTGGCGATGAGGGCGAGAATATCGATCGTCTTGCCGATCGGTCCGTTGACCGCGCTGCCGAGCAAGGGGGTGAATGCGCTCGAGATCAGGATGGGCAGGCCCTTGCGGTAAGTGAAATAGGCGATAGCCAGACCGACAATGGCGTAGATCGCCCAAGGGTGCAGCGCCCAATGAAAATAGGCATATTCCATTGCGATCAGCGCAGCTTCCTTGGACTGCGGGGCGGCCAGCCCGTGAGGCGGCGCGCCAAAATGGAAGACCGGCTCGGCAACCCCCCAGAACATCAGTCCGATGCCCATGCCGACGCTGAACATCATGCACACCCACGAAACGGTAGTGAATTCCGGCAACTCGTCGTCGGCTCCAAGTCGGATCTTGCCGAAACGGCTGATCGCCAGGAACCCGGCAAAGACCAGAAACATAGCCGTCGAGACAACAAAGCCCCATCCGAAACCATTGATGATCGCCGCGAGCGTGGCGTTCGTCACGGAGGCGAGGCTATCCGGGGCAGTGGCTCCCCATAAGATGAACGCGGCTGTTATGGTTAGGGCCGGCCAGAATACCGCCGTATCTATGCCCCGTAACCTGCTTGTAGTCGACATGCGTGACCTCCCAAATCAATTTCGAAACCAGTTCCTAAAAAACTCCCCTTGGACGTCAAAGACCCGACCTCCTGCGAGACCAAGGTCGCGGACGACGAACGTGAAGCGTTCGCCGTTGGCGCCGTTTCGAAGTGTCGGATTTGACCCTCCTCCACCACACCCGTCAGGGTAGAAAGGGTGGGCAGGGAAGGATGGGAGGAATCTGGCGGGTCGGTGGGGAACCGGTAGATCCCGGGTAGGGAAGAGCCTACCCGGGCAAAGGCAGGCCATGCTGCGGCGCTCTGCGAAATCCTATGTCGAGCCAGTCGGATTGGTCGCTGTCCAAGCGCGGCGCCAGTAGACGCTCGCCCGGCTACCTGGCCGAACCAGTCGTGGAAGCGACAAAATTGATGACGCCTATGAGGCGGCGGGGTATTTCCTCTCCAATCGTTCCTGCTGCGGCGTTTGGGCGTAGAGTTCGCGGTAGCATTTGGAAAAATGCGACGCTGAAATGAAGCCGCATGCGGTGGCCACCTCGACTATCGGCACGGATGACTGGATCAGCATATGTCGTGCACGCTCGAGGCGTATCTCCAAATAATAACGGGCGGGCGAGCGCCCCATCTCATCGCGGAAAAGACGCTCGATCTGCCGTCGCGACAGTCCGACTTGCTTGGCAATATCGCCCACGGATATTGGGTCGGACGGGTTAGCGTCCATCAGTTCGATTATGGTCAGCACTTTCGAATTCTGAATGCCGAGCCGCGCTCGCAAAGGCAGTCGCTGGCCATCGCTTGCGCCGCGCACCCGATCGGTCAGCACCTGCTCACAGACGCGACTGACCAGGGATTCATCAAAATCATCGCCGATCAGCTTCAACATCATGTCAAGAGCGGCCGTGCCGCCGGCGCATGTGTAGATGTCGTGATCGACCTCAAAGAGGTCGGCAAACACATGCGCGTTCGGAAATGCCTCGGCGAAGCCTGGCAGGTTTTCCCAATGGATGGCGCAGCGTTTGCCGGCGAGCAACCCGGCAGCCGCCAGCACATGGGCGCCGGTGCAGACGATGACCATCGATGGCCTGTCGGGGCCAGCCAGCATCCGCCGCTCGTCCTGCAACGAGGTGTTGACCGCACACAGCACGCCGCTCGAAGCGGGCACGGGCCGCGCGTCGATACTAGCCAGCCGCCACTTATAGGCTTCGTAGCCGAGCATCCGGTTGGCGATGCGGATCGGCTCCAGCGCAGTCGCAAAGGCGACCATGGTGAAATCCGGCACCAGAAAGAAGACGAGCGAGCGCTTGATCGGATGTTCAGACATGTTCACTGTGACTAACGTCCGTGTCGCGCACCGGATGTCGTGAATGCGCCATCGACGACAGAATTTTTTTGCTTGTCACCATTGCGTAGACTCCGGCTCTTAAGCGGCTGGGAGAGCGTACCGGAAACCGCACCACGGCGAGAGCAGATCGACCCTGCGAAATAGAAACCTTGGAATGGTGGGCCCGGTGGGTCAACGTTTCCTATATGAAATCAATACGTTAGCGGATTGTTCGCCAATCCGTTTCCATCGTACCCTCTCATATGGTCCTGGCGAACCCAACAACCAGGACGAAGAGTGATTTGAAAGCTGTGTCATGAGCAATAGGGTGACCCCTCCCCCTCTTTGACGCCTCAACTGGTTCATTGCAGTCTTTTCTGCGGTCGGATGGTGTGGAATGGCTCCCGCCGCCATTGACGGCATGCTGACGATTGGAAGGGGTGCTGTGGCAGCGACCCCACGATACGGAGCCATCTACAAATCTATTGGGCGACTTGGGACACGGCTGACATCAGCTCCTGGGGGCTTGGCGCCGCAAACATGTATCGCCCGCCCTCTGGAACCTCCGTGAAGCTCCAGCGGACGATCCCCTGGCGATCCAGCAGGAACTGACCGACCAGTTGTCCGTGTCCCGTTGCCATCATCTGCTCGTCGGCTTCGGTCATTTCGTAGTGGTCCTTTTTGCCAAGGATTTCGCCGGCTGCGATAGGATCCATGGGACCGGGCAACTCGCCTGGTATGTCGATCCTCATATCCTTTACCGCTGCCATCGAGACCTTGTACGGCCAGTTCGTCTCGTCTTGGGTGAATTCGAGATTGGGCAATCCAAAAGCACGATGTGAAGCGCGTTCAGGGTCGGAGGCCGCAAGCAGATTCGGCATCGGGTGGTAGCGGAAATAGAGACGCGCCCGCTCGATCGGCGTATTGACCACCGTCAGGCTCCCCACACCCTTTTCGCGCAGCTCCGGATCAAGCCGCGCCTGGGCGGCAATATGGCGCCGGCAAAACGCACAGTGCAGACCTCGAAACAGGCCGACCAACACCGGTTTTTGTCCGCGAAAGTCGTCAAGCGCGATCTTGCCTTCCTGGGTAATGGCGTCGAGTACCACGTTCGGCGCTCGGTCGCCCGGCTGAAGCGGTATCAAGTCAATACGCGCGGCCATTTCCAACCTCCCACCCCGGCTAGTCGAGAAAAGGCAGCACCACAAGCGCTTCCGGGTCGAGCCCGTGCTGGGCGCATATGCCCTGCGCCAGGGAAAAGTAGCGTTCGGCCTCGGCCAGATTGTCGAGGTCGAGACTAAGCGTTGCAAGACCATCATAGCACGGAAACAGCAGTTGGGGCTCGCCCGTTTCGCGGGCTACGTCCAGTGCTTCGTGGAACAACCCAACCGCCAGTTCCGGACGGCCATTGCACTGGTGGATCTGCCCAAGCACGATTAACGGCACCGGCAGGTGCTCGCGCTGGTCGAGCGCCCGGTCGATCTCGATGGCCTTCTCGGCAGCAGGCACGCCCTCCGTTGGACAGCGATCCGTGAAAGTGCAGCAAGCAACCGCGAGATTGGCGAGGAGGCGCGCCTGGAAACCCAAATCACCAATATGGCGCGCCACTTCAAGACCGCGCCGACAGACCTCGATTGCCTTTGCGGGATCGATGGTCGTGTAAAGCACGCCGAGATTGGTGTAGCCGCGGCACGCCGCGCCGGGTAGACCGGCGGCTTCGGCCAATTCAATGCTACGTTCAACCAGGCCAACGGCTTCGCGGTTTCGTCCAAGGCGAGCCAGTGCAACAGCCTTGGTATTAAGTGCCTCGGCGGTCACGAGAGTGGCGTCAGCCCCTCCTTCGGAAACATGCTCCGTTGTCAGAGTGCTTACGCAATCCAGCGCCGCGTCCGCCCATTTTGCGGCGAGAGCGTGATCTCCGCTACGGAACGCCTGTCGGCCACGTTCTTGCCAGAGATGCGCCTGCTCGATCGGGGCATCAGCTCCATCGAGGAGCGCTGCCGCTTCAGCATAGCGGGATTCCGCGTTGTCCCGCTTGCCGACATCCCAGAACAGCCGCCCGATCTTGCGCAAAACGCGCGCCGAAGCGACACGATCGGTGGATTCGCGGTATGCCTGCAAGACCGTCTCGTAGTGGCGGTGCGCGATTTCGCGGCGGCCTAGCGGGCCGCTCAAATCGGCAATGCGCTCTTGAATTGCCAGTTTGAGCGGTGTTTGCCCGATCGCGCCCAACGCAGTCAGTGCTCGCTCGTAGAGACGAAGCGCGTCGTCGTTGGCGTATATCATGCGAGCGCGATCGCCCGCCGCCTGCAGGTAATGCGCCCCCCTCTCCCGCTCGGCGCTCTGTGCGAAATGATGACCGAGCGCGGTCAAATCCTCGAGCCGTTCCGGCTTGTCGCCGCACAGTTGCTCCAAGGCGGTACCGACCCGCCCGTGGATATCGGTCCGGCGTTGCAGGAGCAGGTTCTGGTAGATCACGTCCTGCAGCAATGTTTGCGTAAAGCGGTAGCTTTGCGACGAGACCGAGCCTGATCCTGCAACCTCCTCGATGATTTCCGCATCGCAAAGCAATTCGCAGCCTGCCTCCAACCGGCCGGGGTCGGCTGTCACCGCTTTCAGAAGTGTGGCATCGAAGCGCGGGCCGATTACCGCGGCTTCCTGGGCCAACCGGCGCACCTCCGGGGGCAGCCGGTCGACGCGGGCAAGCAACATTGCCTGGATAGTGGCGGGAATGCCGGTTGCGACTTCGCCTGCCACGGTCCGCCATCGCTGGCCCTCGCGCATCAGGACACCGCCATCGATAAGGCCGCGAACGATCTCCTCGACAAAAAGCGGGTTGCCACCCGCGCGCTCGAGGATCTGGTCGACAAGCCCGCCTGCGGAGCTTACCCAGCTCTCGCCGAAAAGCGCCGCCAGCAGGCTGCGTCCGTCACTACTGTTGAGCGGCGAAAGCCTGAGCGCTGTGTGACTGACCCGACTTGAGTCGAGCTGGTCGTTGTCCGGCGCCGGACGATGCGTGACCAGCAACATCAACCGCGTACGTTCCAACCTGTCCATCACGAAACGCAGTGCCTCGAGCGACGCGGCGTCGACCCAGTGCAGGTCCTCGACGACAATCAAAAGCGGCGACAACGCAAGCCGCCGTTCGATGATGGTGCGGACCGCGTAGAGAATTTGCCGCCGCAACTGCTCGGGCTCGACATGCTGCAGGGTGGCATCGGGGTCGCCAAGGCCAAGCACATGGTAGAGCAAAGGCATCAGCCGCTTCGCCTCCTCGCCCTGCAGGCCGAGATCGGTAAGCAAGCCCGCGAGCTTGCCCCGCATTTCGTCCCCGCTGTCGTTTTGCATCATCCCGGCAGCGCTGCGCACCACTGCGCCCAAGGCGCCAAATGATTGTTCGCCCAGCGGTGAGCACGTGGCCTGCCGCACGGCGACGTTGCGAAAACGATCCTCGTCGCCGACGCGGGCGACGAACTCCTTCACCAGCCGCGATTTCCCGATACCGGCTTCTCCGACGAGGCGGACAAGTTGGGCCGAGCCGCCGCACGCCTGGTCGAGGCTCGCCAGCATTCTATTCAGCTCCGCACCGCGACCTATTATCGGCGCACTGAGGCCGAGCACCTCGAGCCCGCGCGCCGCGCGCGGCGCCGTAAGCGGTGCATCCAGTCGATGGACGAGCACACTGCCAGCCTTGCCGCGAAGCACGACATCCCCCAGCGACTCGTAAGAGAAGGCATGCCGGGTCAGCCTGTGAGTGAGCTCGCCGACCAGCACCTCACCCGGTGCGGCCAGCGATTGCAGGCGTTGCGCCGTATTCACTGTGTCTCCGGTCACCGAATAGGATTTGGCGGCGCCGATGCCCAATCCTCCAGTAACGACCGGACCGGTGTTTATGCCGATGTGGAGTAACAGAGGCGAGCCGGAGTGGGAGGTGCGTTCGCCGAGCCGTGCCGTCCGGGCGATCATGTCGAGAGCGGCGCGGAGCGCACGTTCCGGATCGTCCTCGTGCGCGACCGGTGCACCGAACAAAGCGAGCAGTGCATCGCCGATGAATTTGTCCACGAAACCACCAAAGTTTCGCACGGCCGCTGTCAATTCCTTGAACAGTTCGTTCTGCAGCGTTTGCATGACCTCGGGGTCGAGCTGCTCGCTGAGTGTCGTGAAGCCGCAAAGGTCGGCGAACAGGACCGTTACCGTCCGGCGATCGGCGTCAGAGACGGGATGCAGCCGTTCTTCGCTCTCGATGTTCGCAAGCAGCGACGGAGTTCGAGAAGGCGGCTCAATCGTCCGGCTTGGTGTCGGAGCAGGCCGTTCAACGCCCTTTGCCGGCGCGCCGAGGCTTGCCCCACATTTCGGACAGAACTCGAAATCAGGTGCGCAGAGGTAGCCGCAACCGGCGCATGGCACGGGCTGGCGCCTGCCACACTTCGGACAGAAAGCGAAACCGCCCTCAACCTCGAAACCGCAGCCTGAGCACTCCATAGAGCAAGACCTCACTTGCGGCCGTGACGGCGTGATCTCGCTTAGCGCTTCACGGTCACGGTATTCACAAGCATGAACCGATAGCCGTCTACCAGCAAGCGGCAGCGCAAATGGGCGTCGAGCGACCCGTGTGGACCCTGTGGCAGAGCGCTGCCGATCCGGACCGCTGGGTAGCCATCGTTTGCGAAAGTTCCCTCTTGCCCTCCTTCTTCCTGCTATCGTGGAGATGAGGAGATGGACCATGAGCGAGAATCGTAAGCTAGCGGCAATCCTGGCTGCAGATGTGGTCGGATATAGCCGGCTCGCGAGCGCGGACGAAGATCTTACTTTGGCAAGATTGCGGACACTGCGCAGCGACCTGATCGATCCCACCATCGCAGTGCACAACGGGCGGGTGATCAAGCGCACCGGGGATGGGGCGCTGGTTGAGTTCCGCAGTGTGGTGGATGCCGTGCGCTGCGCCGTTGAGGTTCAAAATGGTATGGTTGAGCGCAATGCCGGCGTGCCGCAGGACCGTCGCATCGAGTTCAGGATCGGCATCCATCTGGGGGATGTGGTGGAAGAAAGTGACGGCGACCTGATGGGCGACGGCGTCAACATCGCCTCGCGTTTGGAGGGCGTCGCGTCGCCCGGCGCTATCTGCCTGTCCGAGGATGCCTATCGCCAGGTCAAGGCGAGGCTCGACCTCTCGGTCAGCGATCTCGGGAGCACGCAGCTCAAGAACATCGCCGAGCCGATCAGGGTCTATTC
>NZ_RZOT01000689.1:0-2541 GCF_003999085.1 Mesorhizobium sp. M4A.F.Ca.ET.090.04.2.1 | reverse complement strand
CTTCTTAGAAGTCCATGCCGCCACTCAAGCCCGCTTGCGGGCTTGAGCAACGTAAGGTGATGGGCGTGCTTTATGGACTTTCTTAGAAGTCCATGCCGCCCATGCCACCCATGCCACCGCCCGGCATACCGCCCGGCATACCGCCGGCAGCTTCCTTCTTCGGAGCTTCGGCGATCATGGCTTCGGTGGTGACCAGCAGGCCAGCGACCGAGGCCGCGTCCTGCAGGGCGGTGCGCACGACCTTGACCGGGTCGACGATGCCCATGGCGATCATGTCGCCATACTCGCCGGTCTGGGCGTTGTAGCCGAAGGTGGCGCCCTTGTTGTCGAGGATCTTGCCGGCAACGATCGAGGCTTCAGCACCGGCGTTGGCCGCGATCTGGCGGGCCGGAGCCTGCAGCGCGCGACGCACGATGTTGATGCCGGCGGCCTGGTCGGAGTTGGCGCCGGTAGCCTTGAGATTGCCAGAAGCGCGCAGCAGGGCCACGCCGCCGCCGGCAACGATGCCTTCTTCCACGGCCGCACGGGTCGCGTTCAGGGCGTCATCAACGCGGTCCTTCTTTTCCTTGACCTCGACCTCGGTCGCGCCGCCGACGCGGATCACCGCGACGCCGCCTGCGAGCTTGGCCAGACGCTCCTGCAGCTTCTCCTTGTCGTAGTCCGAGGTGGTCTCCTCGATCTGCTGCTTGATCTGGGCGACGCGGCCCTGGATCTCTGCCTTCTTGCCGGCGCCGTCGACGATGGTGGTGTTCTCCTTGGAGATCGACACCTTCTTGGCGCGGCCGAGCATGTTGAGGCCGACATTCTCAAGCTTGATGCCGAGATCTTCCGAGATGACCTGGCCACCGGTGAGGATGGCGATGTCTTCCAGCATGGCCTTGCGGCGGTCACCGAAGCCCGGAGCCTTGACGGCGGCGATCTTCAGGCCACCGCGCAGCTTGTTGACGACCAGCGTGGCCAGCGCCTCGCCTTCGACGTCTTCCGAGATGATGAGCAGCGGCTTCGAGGTCTGCACGACAGCCTCGAGCACCGGCAGCATGGCCTGCAGGTTGGAGAGCTTCTTCTCGTGGAGGAGAATGTAGGCGTCTTCCAGATCGGCGACCATCTTGTCGGCGTTGGTGACGAAGTAGGGCGACAGGTAGCCGCGGTCGAACTGCATGCCTTCGACGACTTCCAGCTCGGTCTCGGCGGTCTTGGCTTCCTCGACGGTGATGACGCCTTCGTTGCCGACCTTCTGCATCGCTTCCGCGATCATGGCGCCGACCGACTCGTCGCCATTGGCCGAGATCGTGCCGACCTGAGCGACTTCCTCGGAGGTCTTGATCTTCTTGGCGGCCTTGCCGAGAGCGACGACGACTTCGGTCACGGCGAGGTCGATGCCGCGCTTCAGGTCCATCGGGTTCATGCCGGCGGCAACCGCCTTGTGGCCTTCCTGGACGATCGCCTGGGCGAGAACGGTCGCGGTCGTGGTGCCGTCGCCGGCGATGTCGTTGGTCTTCGAAGCGACTTCGCGGACCATCTGCGCGCCCATGTTCTCGAACTTGTCCTCAAGTTCGATCTCCTTGGCGACGGTGACGCCGTCCTTGGTGATGCGCGGGGCGCCGAACGACTTGTCGATGACGACGTTGCGGCCCTTGGGGCCCAGCGTCACCTTCACCGCGTCGGCGAGGATGTTGACGCCGCGCAGCATGCGCTCGCGGGCATCACGGGAGAATTTTACGTCTTTTGCAGCCATTGTAAGCTCCTGGCAGGGGTTCGGGGCGAACCCGCAGATTCAAGATTCAGTTGACGGTGAGGCCGATGTTCAGCCGATGATGCCCATGATGTCGGATTCCTTCATGATCAGAAGGTCTTCGCCATTGAGCTTGACTTCGGTGCCGGACCACTTGCCGAACAGGATGCGGTCGCCGGCCTTGACGTCGAGCGGCACGAGCTTGCCGGCTTCGTCGCGAGCGCCGGAGCCGACGGCGATGATCTCGCCCTCCTGCGGCTTCTCCTTCGCCGTATCCGGGATGATGATCCCGCCGGCGGTCTTGGATTCGGATTCGACCCGGCGAACGACCACGCGGTCATGAAGCGGGCGGAACTTGGACTTTGCCATAAGTGTCTTCCTCGATGAGAACGGTGAGAACTGTTCCTCCATCCGGCGAGGCCGGATATGAGTTAGCACTCACGCAAGGCGAGTGCTAACGTGGCGCTGAGATAGGCCGGAGGGTTTCGAGAGTCAAGGCGCGCGCAAGGAACGAACCGCGCGAAATTTTTCCCGGCCTGGATTCGCATCAGGAACGCGGTCTTTCGCTGATGGGATCGCGAAGGAATTTCATAGGTGCCCCTTAGCGCCTTGGCGAGCGCAGCGCCAGCAGCGGGCAACGTTCGGCGAGCCCGTAGGTGCCGGTCGGAACGACGCCGACATTGTCGAAGAACGCATGCGCCTCGCCAATCACCGCGTCAGCCGGGGCGAAGCTGTAGATAGCCGAAGAGTTGCGGTAGACGTCGATGGTGCCGATGACCGGCAGGTCCCATCCGGTGCGCGCCGAAAGC
>NZ_RZOT01000688.1:0-2551 GCF_003999085.1 Mesorhizobium sp. M4A.F.Ca.ET.090.04.2.1 | reverse complement strand
GTTCCAACCATCCCGACGCGCTGTTCGGCCACGGCCTCACCTACACCAGCCATCCGATCGGCTGCGCGGTGGCGCTGAAGAATCTCGACCTGCTGGAAGACGGCGTGCTCGCGCACGCGCGTGAGGTCGCGCCCTATTTCCAGGCGCGGCTGAAGTCGCTGGAGGAATTGCCGCTGGTCGGCGAGGTGCGCGGCATGGGGCTGATGGCTTGCATCGAATGCGTCGCCGATCGCGAAAGCAGGAATCCGCTGCAGCTCGACAAGGACGTCGGCAAACGCATCGACGCACATTGCCATGAGCTAGGCTTGCTGGTCAGGCCGCTGATCAACATGTGCGTGATGTCGCCGCCGCTGATTATTTCGCGCGAGCAGATCGACGACATGGTGGCGATCCTGCGAGAGGGCATTTCGCGCACGATGGACGATCTCAGGAAAGAGGGCGTCTGGCGGGGGTGAGGGTTCTTCCTTCTCCCCGTTCTACGGGAGAAGGTGCCCGCAGGGGGATGAGGGGCAGCGCCGACCTCGGCGATTGGTTGGTCGCCGGACGACGCCAGAAATTGGCGTCTGACTAAAACGATAATCTCAAAAACCTGCGCTGCCCCTCACCTGCCTGCTCTATCCCCTCGACCGCAGCGCGTCGTTCAGCGCCCACATGTTCTTTTCCTCCGGCGCCGTCTCCAGGCCGAGCACGGGGATCTGCTTGCGCAGATGATCGTGGTGGGTGCGCACGCCATATTCGAGGTCGGAGAGATAGAACCCCTCGAAGGCTTCCGACAGCATGGATTCGTTCGACCACACCGAAAGCTGCACGTCCTCGTCCATTGTGTCGCGGTCGATGCGGTAGGCGAGATAGCGCGCCGCCGCCTGTTCTCTCGTTTCGTCCTTGTAGCGGTAGATTGCGCCGCGCAGCAGGGTCTCGCCGGTCGACAGCGGGAACTCCTGATAGAACTGCACGGATTCCGGCATGATCGACAGCGCGTTGTTGGGGAAGATGCCGTAGTAGATCCAGGCCTTGCGCAGATGCTCCGGCAGATGCGAAGCGTCGGGCGCTCGCTTGATGTATTCGCGCACGCTCCAGCGCCGCCCGGCATGCGGATTGTAGGTGGCGAAGGATCGCGACACGCCGTTGACGAAGGGCTCGTCGAAATAGGTCGCACCATAAAGATCCTGTAGCGCCGGATGCGCCATGGCGACGTGGTAGCCTTCATTGTCGACGTCGCGCACCGACTTCCAGTTGACCGGCGATTTTTGGGTCCAGATGCCCCACGATGGCACCATCTCGGCGACGCGATAGTGCGCGATCTCGGCCTCGATCGGCTTCAAAAGCTCGGCCACCGAGGGCTGCGGGCCTCCCTCGTGGAAGCGGATGAAGATGAAACCCATCCAGATTTCGAGGTCGAGCGGCATCAGGCCGAATTCGGTCTTGTCGAGATCGGGGAAGGAGCGCGGACGGGCGGCACCGCGCAGCGTGCCGTCGAGATTGTAGACCCAGCCATGGAACGGGCAGACAAGCGCGTTCTTGCAGGTGCCCTGGCTGTCGGCGACGACGCGGCTGCCGCGATGGCGGCACATATTGTTGAAAGCGCGCACGAGGCCGTCCTTGCCGCGCACGATCAGCGCCCGTTCGCCGATGACATCCATGGTCAGATAGTCGCCGGGATTGGGCACGTCGGAGACATGTCCGGCGATCTGCCAATGGTTGCGGAAGACGTATTCCTTCTCGAGTTCTAGAAGCGCGTTGGAGTGGTAGCTCCATCCCGGTAGACCCCGCCGGTCCCAATCGTTGGGGATCGCCACGTCACGGAGATGCGGGTTCATAGAAGGCTCTTCTTTTGTTGAATGATCATTCAATATAAGTATATTTTGCTTTGAAATGCAATGGTTTGTTGAAATATAAAATTTTGATGGCGCTGGGTTTGCATCCGCTCAGCGACGATCTGGCCAGGGAAAATCACGGAAAATCCGGGCGTTAACCAGGGTTCTGAAACAGGCCCGGAGCGGCCCGATCGACGTCGACCTGGCAGCGAGAAGCGGCGGCTCTCAGAGACGCAGTCCCGGCCCCGATTTCCTTCGCAAGTGTGAGATTGCTCATAGTCCGCAAGACCGCCTCAGGCCCATTGCTTCGCCTGTGAGGTCGCCTTTCAGGTCGCGCTTATGGAACAGAAATTGCAAACGAACACGAAAATCGGGGAATGACCGAATATGCCCGATCATGCCCGATTTTTCTGTTTCAAGCCGGTTACACGGGCAGCCATCGCGTATCATCCATCCGTTACCGGGTGCGGATACATTCGTTTCATAGCAAAAAGAAAGACAATGAAGGGGATTGCGATGTTCACGAAAGTCCAGACCGCCAACAACCGCCTCCAGGCACCGGAGCGCAACGATCGGCGACCGAAGCTGGCGCTGCGCCAGCGCGCCAGCGACCATCCGATGGCGATGTTCATGGCGATTGGCGCCCTTGCCTTCGCCGGCATGTTCCTCACACCGGCGGCAGGCCCCGCCTTCGCGTCGCTCAATCCGCCGGCAGGTGCCGTCGAAGGCGCGTCGAC